>NZ_LHCI01000106.1:549206-553188 GCF_001280255.1 Thermus aquaticus
GGGACTCCGAGGTGTACCGGTTTCGCGGGGTGGTGGAGGGGTTGTTTGGGGGGATGAAGACCTGGCTGGGGGGGCCTACCTTTGGGGAAGCCTTGGACGGCCATGGTGCGGGCGTTTTTGGAGCTCATCGCCTGCGGCCTTAGGGTCCTTCTCTCCCTTCTGCCGCCGCCCCATGGGTACAAGGCGATTTACTAGGCAAGCCCAGCGCCCGTTGACAGGGGAAGGGGTTGGGGATATAATGCCCCTGGAAAAGCTTCCATAGGAGGAGCACATAAGGCGTAGGGAGTTTCTCAAGAAGGCAGGCGTGGGTCTTGCGGCCAGCTTCATCCTGGGGCCTTCCCTGGCGCGGGCCTAGGCGGGCCCGGTCATCCGGGTGGCGGGGGACTCCACCGCCGTGGGCGAGGGCGGCCGCTGGATGAAGGAGATGGTGGAGGCCTGGGGCAGGAGGACGGGGATCCAGGTGGAGTACATTGACTCCCCCGCCGACACCAACGACCGCCTGGCCCTCTACCAGCAGTACTGGGCGGCCAGGAGCCCGGACGTGGACGTCTACATGATCGATGTCATCTGGCTGGGCATCTTGGCCCCCCACGCCCTGGACCTGAAGCAGTACTTCACTGAGGCCGAGCTCCGGGAGTTCTTCCCCCGTATCGTTCAGAACAACACCATCCGGGGGAAGCTCACCTCTATTCCTTCTCTTTAACCCAAGTTGCTACCTAAGCCATTTCCTGAGTTAGAAGCTTCAGGTTGTGGGCCAGGACGAAGGAGAGCACCTTGATGACGAAGCCCTCTTGGGTCACGGCGTGAATGCGCCGGGGAAACATGGCGTGCAACATGCCCCTCACATTCTCCACCACCCTCCGCCCCACGATGGCCAGGTACTGGGGCCAGGGCACATACCGCCGACTGTTCCCCCTGCGGATGACCATGGGAACGATCCCCTGCGCCTCCCGCAGCAGGTCCTCCAGGTGTTTCCCTGACGGGAAAGCAGCGTACAGATGGCTCTCATACCCCCGGTCCATGTAGAGCTCCGCCCCCTCGGGAAGGTTCAGGGGGAGGAGAAGTAGGGAGGACAGGTCATGCAAGCTTCCCGGGCTCAGGTTCACCTCGTGGATGAACTCCCCGTCGTCCACCAGGAGGTGGAGCTTTAAGCCGTGGAAGTAGACCCGCTTGCTGGGGACGAAGCCGCGGTAGACCTTGTGGGGGAAGAGTCGGGAGCGGGGTGCGCGGATGTTCTCGCAGGCGGGGAGGGGGAAGGTGTCCAAGGCGTAGGCCTGGGCCTAGTGGAGGTTCTTCCAGACCTGGGAGAGGAGGTGAAGGAGGGGCAGGAAGAGGGGGTAGAGGGCGTGGAGCCTGCGGTTGAAGCGGCTTGGGGAGGGGACGTGGGTGAAGAGGTTCAGGTCTTTGGCGAGGGCCAGGGCTTTGTTGTGCTTGCCACCGAGTTCCATGGCGGCGAGTATGGCGAGGGTAAGGATGACGCTGGAGGGAACCTTGGTCTGGGGGTCGTCCTTGTGGCCCATTGCCTGGAGGGCGTCGTCTATGATGCAAAAGGCCGCTATGGTGCGCGAGAGCATAGCGGCCACTATTTTTTCTGGCCCAGGGGGTAGGTAGCAACTTGGGTTTCTTTACTGATGCGGGCATCCTCTACTACCGTAAGGATCTTCTGGAAAAGTACGGATACAAGAACCCGCCCCGCACCTGGGCCGAGCTGGAGCAGATGGCCCAGAAGGTCATGGAAGGGGAGCGGAAGGGGGGCAACCGGGACTTCTGGGGTTTCGTCTTTCAGGGCAAAGCCTATGAGGGCCTCACCTGCGATGCTTTGGAGTGGGTCTACTCCCACAAGGGTGGGCGCTTCATTGAGCCGGATGGCACCATCAGCGTCAACAACGGGAACGCCGCCTTGGCCCTGAACCGGGCCAGAAGCTGGGTGGGCACCATCGCCCCCCAGGGGGTCACCAGCTACGCCGAGGAGGAGGCCAGGAAAGTGTGGCAGCAGGGCAACGCCCTCTTCATGCGTAACTGGCCCTACGCCTACGCCCTGGGCCAGGCCCAGGGGAGCCCCATCCGGGGCAAGTTCGGGGTCACGGTGCTCCCCAAGGTCTCCGCCGACGCCCCCAACGCCGCCACCCTGGGGGGCTGGCAGCTCATGGTCTCCGCCTACAGCCGCTACCCCAAGGAGGCCGCCGACCTGGTCAAGTACCTGGCCTCCTACGAGGTGCAGAAGGACAACGCCGTGCGCCTTTCCCGCCTGCCCACCCGCCCTGCTCTCTACACCGACAGGGATGTCTTGGCCAGGAACCCTTGGTTTAGGGACCTCCTTCCCGTCTTCCAGAACGCCGTCTCCCGCCCCTCCGACGTGGCCGGGGCCAAGTACAACCAGGTCTCCGAGGCCATCTGGACCGAGGTCCACAACGTCCTCACCGGGCAGAAGAAGGGCGAGGCCGCGGTCAGGGACCTCGAGGCCCGTCTGAAGCGCATCCTTCGCTAAAGGCCCTCTGGTCCCGGGGGGCCCGGGCCCCCCGGGCGTATCCTTAAAAGGCGCCATGCTGACGCAAAGACAGGTCCGCCTCGCCTGGCTCATGGTCTTGCCCACCTTGCTGGTGGTGGTCCTGGTGGCCGGCTACCCTCTGGCCCAGGTCTTCTACGGGTCCTTCTTCAAGGCCGACATCGCCTTCGTGGAGCCCCCGGAGTTTGTGGGCCTGGAGAACTACCTTTACCTCCTACAGGACCCGGACTTCCGCCAGGCCCTCTGGAACACCCTCAGGTTCACCGCGATCTCGGTTAGCCTGGAGACGGTTTTGGGTCTCGCCATCGCCCTCATCATCCACTCCAACTTCAAAGGCCGCGGCCTGGTGCGCACCGCCATCCTCATCCCCTGGGCCATCCCCACGGTGGTCTCCGCCAAGATGTGGCAGTGGATGTTGCACGACGTCTACGGCATCGTCAACATCCTGGGGGTCAAGCTGGGGATCCTGGCTCATAAGGTGGCCTTTCTGGCCCGGCCTGAACTCCTCCTCCCCTCCATCATCGCCGTGGACGTGTGGAAGACCACGCCCTTCATGGCCCTCCTCCTCCTGGCGGGCCTCCAGCTGATCCCCGAGGAGCTCTACGAGGCCGCCAGCATTGACGGGGCCACCCGATGGCAGCAGTTTTGGACCATCACCCTGCCCCTCCTCACCCCCGCTTTGGTGGTGGCCCTCATCTTCCGCACCCTGGACGCCCTCAGGGTCTTTGACGTGATCTTCGTCATGAGCGGGGTGAACCCCGCCACCCGCTCCCTGGCCATTTACAACCGCCAGACCCTCATTCACTTCCAGGACCTGGGCTACGGCTCGGCCATCAGCGTGGCCATCCTGGTCCTTATCTTCCTTTTCGTGGTCCTTTACATGCGCACCGTGGGCAAGGAGGCTTTGAAATGAAGCCGTTCCTGAGGGGCTTAAACCGGTTTTTCTTCTACCTCCTGGTGGTCTTCGTGGTGGTCTACAGCGTCTTTCCCTTCTACTGGGCGGTGGTTTCCAGCTTCAAGCCCTCAAACGAACTCTTCTCCACGGATCCCAGCCTGCTCCCCCTGCCCTTTACCCTGGACCACTACAAGAACGTCTTCCTGCAGGCCAACTTTGGGCGAAACCTCCTGAACTCCCTTATTGTGGCCGGGGGGGCCACGCTCCTTTCCCTAACCTTGGGGGTGATGGCCGCCTACGCCCTGGGCCGGCTTCCCTTTCCGCCCAAGAACGCCGTGCTCTACGAGGCTGTCGTAAAAGTCCTCCAGGGGCAGTTACGCGGCCCTGGCTAGCCGCTTCACCAACAATCGTAGCATGCCCAGATAGACCCAGGCCTCGCTTACCCGAGGGTTCTCCTCATAGTCCTTGGCAAGACGCCGGTTCCGCCCCAGCCAGGCAAAGGTCCTCTCCACCACCCACCTCTTAGGTAAAGGCTTGAACCCACGCTCCCGCGGAATCTCCGGCACCTCCGCCCCCTCCCG
>NZ_LHCI01000106.1:553884-650736 GCF_001280255.1 Thermus aquaticus
TCTCGCTCCCGGTCCCGGCGGACCAGGGCTTGCACCGCTTTCTCCCACACCCCCTCCTTCTGCCACTGGCGAAAGTAGTGGTAGACGGTGGACCAGTGGGGCAGGTCATGGGGCATGGCTCGCCAGGGGATGCCGTTCTTCAGGACGTAAAGGATGGCGTTCATGATCTCTCTTCTGGACACCTTGGCGGGCCGGCCGCCGGGCTTGGGGGCGGGAATGAGGGGCTCCAGGAGGGCCCACTCCTCGTCGGTTAGGTCGCTGGGGTAACATCGTCTAAGAGGCACCCTTCAAGGATACCACCCTTTTACGACAGCCTCTACATCGTCCTGGCCATGACCATGTTCCCGCAGATCTCCGTTCTGGGGGGCCTTTTCATGCTCCTTAGGCAGACGGGCCTCTTCAACACCCACCTGGGCCTCATCCTCTCCTACCTCCTCTTCACCCTTCCCTTCACCGTCTGGGTCCTGGTGGGCTACTTCCGGGGGCTTCCCAGGGAACTGGAGGAGGCGGCTTACGTGGACGGGGCCACCCCCTTGCAGACCCTGGTGAAGGTGATGCTCCCCCTCACGGGGCCGGGCCTGGTGACCACGGGGCTTCTGGCCTTCATCGCCGCCTGGAACGAGCACCTCTTCGCCCTCACCTTCACCGTGGGGTACGCAGTGCGCACCGTTCCCCCCGCCATCGCCAGCTTCGGTGGGGCCAGCCCCTTTAAGATTCCCTGGGGCTCCATCATGGCCGCCAGCGTGGTGGTCACCGTGCCCCTGGTGGTCCTGGTCCTCATCTTCCAGCAGCGCATCGTGGCCGGGCTCACCGCCGGGGCGGTCAAGGGGTAGGCCGTGGAGGACCTCCTTTCCTGGGACGTGCCCTTTGTCCACCTCGAGGCCCCCCAGGGCCTGGCTTCCCGGGTGGAGGCGGTGGAGAAGGAGGGGGTGAGGGCCTGGCGGGTCCTCTTCTTCCAGCACCCTTCCGGTCTACGAGGACGAGGGGGACGGCCAGGAAGAGGGGGTCTGGAGGGAGGTGCGCGGCGCCTTTGACGGAAAGCGCTTCTGGAAGAGCCTCGGGAAGGGATCATGGCCGAGGTCCTGGGGATGCCCAAGCCCCTTCGGGTCCGGGGAGGGGTCTGGCGGGAGGGGCGGCTTCTTTTGGACCTGGGAAAAGGGGAAGCCTGGGCCCGCTGGGCCTGAGATGCGCTTAAGCCAGAAGGCGCGCCACCAGGGCCATGGCGGCCTCCAGGACGGCCTTTAGGTGCTCCTCCCCCCTGAAGCTTTCGGCGTAGACCTTGACGATGTCCTCGGTGCCGCTAGGCCTCACGGCGAACCAGGCGTTTTCCGTGACCACCTTCAGGCCCCCCAGGGGCTCCCCGTTGCCGGGGGCCCGGGTAAGAACCCGGAGGATGGGCTCCCCCGCCACCTCCTTGCCCACCGCCTCGAGGGTCAGCTCCGAGAGCCGGGCCTTGGCCTCGGGGGTCACGGGCAGGTCCTTGCGGGCGTAGTGGGGGCGGCCTAGGCGCTCCACCAGGGTCTCGTAGAGCTCGTCGGGGGCCTGGCCCCGCCGGGCCATGATCTCCGCCGCCAGAAGCCCCAGGAGGATCCCGTCCTTGTCGGTGGAGAAGGGGCGGCCGTCTTGGCGCAGGAAGCTGGCTCCGGCGCTCTCCTCCCCGCCGAAGCCCAGCCGGCTCTGCAAGAGGCCCTCCACGAAGTACTTGAAGCCCACCGGGGTCTCGTAGACCTCCCGGCCCAGCTCCCCCGCCACCCGGTCCAAAAGGGCGCTGGTCACCGCCGTCTTCCCCGCCTTGGCCCCCGGCCAGGCCCGGGTGGTCAAGAGGTGGTGCAGGGCCGCCGCCAGGTAGTGGTTGGGGTTCATGAGCCCCCTTGGGGTGACGATGCCGTGGCGGTCGGCGTCGGGATCGTTGCCGATGGCCAGGTCGTAGCGGTCCTTGAGGGCCAGGAGGCCGGCCATGGCGTAGGGGCTGGAGCAGTCCATGCGGATCTTGCCGTCGTGGTCAGGGGGCATGAAGCGGAAGGTGGGGTCTATGGTGCGGTTCACCACCTCCAGGTTCAGCCCGTAGGCCTCCGCCAGGCGCTCCCAGACCCCTAGGCTCGCCCCGCCCAGGGGGTCCACCCCCAGGCGGAGGCCCGAGGCCCGGATGGCCTCCAGGTCCACCACCTCCTGCACCTTCTCCACGTAAAGCCCGGCGAAGTCAAAGGGCTTGGCCCGGGAGAGGGCTTCTTTAAGGGGAAGCCTTTTCACCCCCTTTAGGCCCTCCCGGAGGAGGGCGTTGGCCCGGGCCTCAATGGCCTTGGTGATGCGGGTGTCGGCCGGGCCCCCCGTGGGGGGGTTGTACTTGAGGCCCCCGTCCTCGGGGGGGTTGTGGCTGGGGGTGAGGAGGATCCCGTCGGCCTTGGCCGGGCTCTTGGCGTTGTGCTCCAGGATGGCCAGGGAGACCAGGGGCGTGGGGGTGTAGCCCTGGTCTATCAGGACCTCGAGGCCGTTGGCGGCCAGGACCGAAAGGGCGGTGGCCCAAGCGGGCTCGGAGAGGGCGTGGGTGTCCTTGGCCAGGAAGATGGGCCCCGAGGCCCCAAAGCTCTCCCTAAGGTCGGCGATGGCCTGGGCGATGGCCACGACGTGGGCCTCGGTGAAGGTGGCCTTGAGGCTCGTCCCCCGGTGGCCGCTGGTGCCGAAGGCCACGCGCTCCAGGGGGTTTTCCGGGTCCGGTTTGGCCTCGTAGTAGAGGGTGAGGAGGGTGGTGAGCTCCTGGGGTTCCATATGGCCAGTTTAAGGAAAAAGGGAGGCCAAAGGCCTCCCCTTGGCTTCCCGAGACTCTAGGGCTTGGCCGGGGCTTCCTGCTTGGGGGCCTCCTCTTTGGGCTTTTCCCCCGTCTTGGGGGTGAGCTCCGCCAGGACCTGGGCCAGGCGGTTTTCCATCTTGGCCTCCTGGCGAAGCTTCTGGATGAGGGCCTGGGCCTTTTCCTGGCGTTTGCGGTTTATGACGCCCTCGAGGGCCTCCTCCTTCACCGCCTCAAAGGGCTTCAGCTCCTCGGGCTTGCGGTTTTTGATCAGGAGGACGGTGAAGGTGCCGTCTTCCAGCTTCACCACCTCGCTCACCTCGCCCAAGGACCCCTTGGGAAAGGCCTCCTTCACCTTGAAGACCAGGCGGTCCAACACGGCCGGGAGCTGGCCCGGGTTCACGGCGCCGTACTCGGTCACCGTGCCCCCGTGGGCCTTGGCCAGGGCCTGGAGGTCGCTGGCCTTCAGGGCCGCCTCCCGGAAGGCCTTGGCCTTGGCCTCTTCCTGGAACACCACCCCCACCACCTCGGCGCTGGCGGGTACGGTGAAGAAGGCGGGGTTTTCGGCGTAGAACCTCCTGGCCTCGGCCTCGGTGGCGGTCACGTCCCGGGTCTCGTAGAGGAGGTAGGCCTGGGCCACCTCGTCCTTGGAGCCAATAAAGGGCTTCCCGCTCTTCTTGGCCGCTCCTACCAGGATCTCCTGGTCCACGAGGCGTTCCAGGGTCTGGGGCAGGAAGAACTGCACCGCCAGCTCCCCCAGGCCCTGCTGGATGAGGGCGGCCGTCTGCTGGTTGGAGAAAACGGGCTGAAGGACCTGGGAAAGAAGGATCTCCCTTTCGTTTACCGTGGCCACCGTAGGGTTCTTGTAGACGTAGCCCACGCCCTCGGCGAAGCGCACCTGGGCCTTCTTCCTCAGGTCTTCCAGGTAGGCCTCGAGGGCCCCATTGGCCTTCGCATCCCCCGCGTCCTTTTCCACCTGGTCCTTGACCTCCTCAAAGGTGGGCACCTTGGGCGGCAGGTAGGCCTCCACCTTGACGATGTAGTGCCGCCCCCCCGCCTCTATGGGCCCCACCAGCCCCGGGCCCTTGAGGGCGAAGACGGCCTCGGCCACCTTCTCGGGGAAGACCACCTTGGTCACCGGCTTGGGCGCGCTCTCCCCGGGGGCCGCCCCCAGGGCGCCGCCCTGCTCCGCCCCCACCTTGGAGTACTTCTTGGCCAAGGCGGCGAAGTCCTCCCCGGCCTTGGCCTTGGCCAGGACCTCCTCCGCCACCTTCTTGTCGTCCACCACGATCTGGCGGGCTTGGACCCGGGGCTCGGTCTTGTAGTCTTCCTGGTGCACTTCAAAGTAGAAGCGCACCTCCTCCGGCGTGGGCTTGGCGGAGGAGCGGACCTGCTCCAGGCGCTTTTGAATCTGGAGCTGGGCCTTGATCTCGGCCCTGAGCTGGGCGTCGGTGTACCCGATCTGGTTCAGGAACTGCTCGTAGGCCTTTTTGTCCCTCAGGCCGTACTGTTCCCGGATGCGGTCCACCTCCTTGCGCACCTCGGCGCTCCCCACCCGGATGCGGGCCGCGTCCTGCTTGAGGGCCTCGGTGAGAATCACCTGCTCCAGGAAGTGGGTGTCCACCAGGACCTTGAGGAGGCCCTGGGGGTTGGCGGCGTAAAGGGGGTCATTCCCCTGTAGCCTGAGGAGGTCCAGCTCGTAGACCGCCTTTCCGTTGACCCAAAGGACCGGTTTGCCCTTGGCCTCCTGCCCCGCCTGAGGGGTAAAGAGGAGGATGGCCCCCACCACGAAGGCCAAGGCCAAAAAGCCGAAAAGGATGGTTACCGCTCGCCTGTTGATGCCAAACACTTGACCGCCTCCTTCTTCCCGTGCTATAGTACTTCCGCTTGAGTGCGCCCGTAGCTCAGCTGGATAGAGCGTCGGCCTCCGGAGCCGAAGGTCAGAGGTTCGAGTCCTCTCGGGCGCGCCATTTTCCTTTTTAGCTCCCGGAAAGCCCGCAGCACGTGGGGATTCTAACACACCCTTCCTGAGAAAAGGGTTTAGCATGGGAGGGTGCTGCCCCTCCTCCTCGCCTGGCTCCACGCCGTCAACGACCTCTTCTCCAACTTCCTTACCCCGCTTTTGCCCAAGCTCATGGCCCACTTCGGGGTGGGGCTGGGCACGGCGGGGCTTTTGGTTTCCGTCTACTCCCTGACGGGAAGCCTCTTCCAGCCCCTGGCGGGCCTCATCGCTGACCGGATGGACCGGAGGCTCCTGGCCGCTTTGGGGCCCCTCTTGGTGGCCTTGGGGATGGGCTCCGTGGGGCTTTGGCCCCGGTTTGAGGTCCTCCTCCTGGTCCTGGGGCTTGCGGGCTTTGGCTCGGCCCTTTTTCACGCCTCCGGGGCCAGCTTGGTGGGGGAGCTGGCCCCCAGGGACCGCAAGGGTTTCTGGCTTTCCTTTTTCGGCTCGTCGGGGTACCTGGGCCTTTCCCTGGGGCCCATCGTGGCCCTCTGGGCCGCGGGGGCCTGGGGGCTAAAGGGGCTTTTCTGGCTTACCCCCCTGGCCCTCGTCCCCGCCCTCTTCCTCCTGCGCCTGCCCCCGGTGAGGCGACAGGGGAGGCCTGCGGCCCTCGCCGACTTCCTGCGGGTCTTCCGCGGGGACGTGGCCCGGCTTTGGGGCATGGCCACCTTGAGGAGCCTGGTCTTCATGAGCTTCTCCACCACCCTGCCCTACTGGTACGCCCAGAGGGGCATCCCCGACGCCTACACGGCCCTTTCCCTTTCGGTCTACAGCTTCTCCGCCACCCTGGGGGCCTTCCTGGGGGGTACCCTTTCCGACCGCTTGGGCCGCAAGGCCGTTCTGGTGGGCACCCTTAGCTTTGGCCTTCCCCTTTACCTGGGCCTCCTTTTCCTGCCTCCGGAAAACCCCCTCTACCTCCTCCTTCTGGCCGTGACCGGGGCCCTGATGAACGCCGGCATCCCCGTGGCGGTGGTCATGGCCCAGGAGCTGGCGCCCGGCCACACGGCCACGGTCTCGGGCCTCCTCATGGGCTTCACCTGGGGCTTCGCCGGCCTCTTTTACGCTCCCATCGGCCACCTCATAGAGACCTACGGGGTCATCCCGGTGCTTCTGGCCCTGGGGAGCCTGATCCTTCCCGCCTGGTTCCTGGCCTGCTCCGTGGGGGAAGCCCGTAAGATGGGGGCATGAGGATCCTTCTGGCCACGGACGGCTCTCCCCAGGCCCGGGGGGCGGAGGTGCTGGCGGAGTGGCTTAGCTACAAGCTTTCCGCCAAGCTCCTGGCCCTCTTCGTGCGGGACGTGCGCCTTATCCGGGTGCCCGAGCTTTTGGACCTGGGGGCCCTCACCATCCCCCTGCCCGTTTACCGGGAGGAGCTGGAAAAAGCCCTCACCTTCAAGGGGGAGGCCATCCTGGAGCGCATCCGGAAGAGCGGCGAAGAGGCGGGCCTCCAGGTGGAGACCCTTCTGGAAACGGGCCTGCCCCACGAGGTGATCCTGCGCTACGCCCGTATGGCGGATCTGGTGGTCCTGGGGCGGAGCGGGGCGGCCCACGGCGGGAGCTTCGCCGGCTTGGGGAGCACCGTGGACCGGGTCCTGAGGGCCTCGCCCACCCCGGTGCTTTTGGCCCCGGTGGACTACGTGGAGCTGGAGGGGGCCGTTCTGGGCTACAACGCCTCGGAAAGCGCCGTGAGGGCCATGCACACCCTGGCCCTGTTGGCCAAGCCCCTTGGGCTCAGGGTGCGGGTGGTGAGCGTGCATGATGACCCCGTGCAGGCGGGGGTCTGGGCCCTCGAGGCCGAGACCTACCTCAAGGACCAGGGCATCGCCACCGAGGCCCTGGCCTTCGCCGGGGACCCGGCGGAGCACCTCCTGAGCCTCCAGGAGCCTTCGGACCTTCTGGCCCTGGGGGCCCCGGTGCGGCGGCTCGTGCTGGGGAGCACGGCGGAGTACGTGGTGCGCCACGCCGTGGGCCCGGTCCTCACGGCCCGATAAGGGAGGCGCCTTTTGGTATAATGACCCCCTAAAGGAAAGGGGGGTCTATGACGGTCCGGCAGGTCCTGTTGCGCAAGGGGGGTGCGGTTTACGCCATCAGCCCCCAGGCCACGGTCCTGGAGGCGTTGGAGAGGATGGCCCAGCACGACATAGGCGCCCTCCTGGTCATGGAGGGGGAGGAGCTCGTTGGCATTTTTTCCGAGCGGGATTACGCCCGCAAGCTGGTCCTCCTGGGCCGCTTCTCCAGGGACACCCGGGTGGAGGAGGTCATGACCAAGGAGGTGGTCACCATCCGCCCAGAGGCCGACCTAGCCGAAGCCATGCGCCTTATGACCGAACACCGGGTGCGCCACCTGCCTGTGGTGGAGGAGGGAAAGGTGGTGGGGGTCATCTCCATCGGGGATGCGGTTAAGGCCATCATCACCGAGCAGGAGATGCTCATTGAGGAGTTGTCCCGTTACATTTCCGAGAACCACTAGTCCCGGAAAAGCCAGTTCAGCGCCAGGCTGACCAGGGAGAGGAGGATGGCCCCTACCAGGGCGCTAGAGAAGCTTTGGACTTCGAGGGCCGTCACCTGGGCCACCAGGTAGAGGATGGCCCCGTTGATCACCAGGGTGAATAGACCCAAGGTGAGCAGATTCAGGGGCAGGGTTAGGAACAAAAAGACAGGCCGGATGAGGGCGTTGGCCAGGCCCCAGATGGCCCCCGCCACCAGGTAATCGGCAAGCCCCGCCCCCGGGGTAAACCTCACCCCGGGGTAAAGGAGGCTTACCAGCCAAAGGGCCAAGGTGTTGAGCACGAGGCGGGCGAGAAGGCCGCGCATAAGGAGAGTCTACCTGAGCCCCTTGACACCTTTTAGGGCATCTGGTAGATTCATGTTTGCGCTGCCCGATGGGCGGCGGGGGATCTTGAAAGCTGGGGTGGATGGATGGAAGCCACGGGCCACGTTCTGCGTGGTCCTTGAAGGGTCAAGATGCTAAGGGCCCACGGTGGATGCCTTGGCACCCGAGCCGATGAAGGACGTGGCTACCTGCGATAAGCCAGGGGGAGCTGGTAGCGAGCGTTGATCCCTGGATGTCCGAATGGGGAAACCCGGCCCGTGGGAACACGGGTCACCGCCTTTGTGCGGGGGGAACCTGGGGAACTGAAACATCTCAGTACCCAGAGGAGAGGAAAGCGAAAGCGACTCCCTGAGTAGCGGCGAGCGAAAGGGGAAGAGCCTAAACCGTCCGGCTTGTCCGGGCGGGGTCGTGGGGCCCTCAGATGCCGAATCCCTAGCCTAGCCGAAGCTGTCTGGGAAGCAGCGCCAGAGAGGGTGAAAGCCCCGTAGGCGAAAGGTGAGGGGATAGGTGAGGGTACCCGAGTACCCCGTGGTTCGTGGAGCCATGGGGGAATCTGGGCGGACCACCGCCTAAGGCTAAGTACTCCGGGTGACCGATAGTGAACCAGTACCGTGAGGGAAAGGTGAAAAGAACCCCGGGAGGGGAGTGAAATAGAACCTGAAACCGTGGGCTTACAAGCAGTCGCGGCCCCTTTAGGGGTTGCGGCGTGCCTATTGAAGCATGAGCCGGCGACTCACGGTCGTGGGCGAGCTTAAGCCGTAAGGCGGAGGCGTAGGGAAACCGAGTCCGAATAGGGCGCAGGTGGGCCGCGTGCGGCCCGCGAAGTCCGCGGCCGTGGACCCGAAACCGGGTGAGCTAGTCCTGGCCAGGGTGAAGCTGGGGTGAAACCCAGTGGAGGCCCGAACCGGTGGGGGATGCAAACCCCTCGGATGAGCTGGGATTAGGAGTGAAAAGCTAACCGAACCCGGAGATAGCTGGTTCTCCCCGAAATGACTTTAGGGTCAGCCTCAGGCGCTGACTGGGGCCTGTAGAGCACTGATAGGGCTAGGGGGCCCACCAGCCTACCAAACCCTGTCAAACTCCGAAGGGTCCCAGGTGGAGCCTGGGAGTGAGGGCGCGGGCGATAACGTCCGCGTCCGAGCGCGGGAACAACCGAGACCGCCAGCTAAGGTCCCCAAGTCTGGGCTAAGTGGGAAAGGATGTGGCGCCGCGAAGACAGCCAGGAGGTTGGCTTAGAAGCAGCCATCCTTTAAAGAGTGCGTAATAGCTCACTGGTCGAGTGGCGCTGCGCCGAAAATGAGCGGGGCTTAAGCCCAGCGCCGAAGCTGCGGGCCTAGGGCGCAAGCCCTAGGCGGTAGGGGAGCGTTCCCGATGCCGATGAAGGTCGCTCGTGAGGGCGGCTGGAGGGAAGGGAAGTGCGAATGCCGGCATGAGTAACGATAAACAGGGTGAGAATCCCTGTCGCCGTAAGCCCAAGGGTTCCTACGCCATGGTCGTCAGCGTAGGGTTAGGCGGGACCTAAGGTGAGGCCGAAAGGCGTAGCCGATGGACAGCCGGTTAATATTCCGGCCCTTCCCGTGGGTGCGATGGGGGGACGCTCTAGGCTAGGGGGACCGGAGCCATGGACGAGCCCGGCCAGAAGCGCAGGGTGGGAGGTAGGCAAATCCGCCTCCCGTGGGCTCTGCGTGGTGGGGAAGCCCGTGAGGGTGACAACCCCCCGAAGCCAGGGAGCCAAGAAAAGCCTCTAAGCACAACCCACGGGAACCCGTACCGCAAACCGACACAGGTGGGCGGGTGCGAGAGCACTAAGGCGCGCGGGAGAACCCTCGCCAAGGAACTCTGCAAGTTGGCCCCGTAACTTCGGGAGAAGGGGTGCTCCCGGTGGCGCCTTCGGGCGCCGCTTGGGAGCCGCAGTGAATAGGCTCTGGCGACTGTTTACCAAAAACACAGCTCTCTGCGAACTCGTAAGAGGAGGTATAGGGAGCGACGCTTGCCCGGTGCCGGAAGGTCAAGGGGAGGGGTGCAAGCCCCAAACCGAAGCCCCGGTGAACGGCGGCCGTAACTATAACGGTCCTAAGGTAGCGAAATTCCTTGTCGGGTAAGTTCCGACCTGCACGAAAAGCGTAACGACCGGAGCGCTGTCTCGGCGAGGGACCCGGTGAAATTGAACTGGCCGTGAAGATGCGGCCTACCCGTGGCAGGACGAAAAGACCCCGTGGAGCTTTACTGCAGCCTGGTGTTGGCTCTTGGTCGCACCTGCGTAGGATAGGTGGGAGCCTGGGAAGCCGCCCTTTCGGGGGCGGTGGAGGCGCCGGTGAAATACCACCCTGGTGCGACTGGGGGCCTAACCCCTAGCGGGGGACAGCGCTTGGCGGGCAGTTTGACTGGGGCGGTCGCCTCCTAAAGCGTAACGGAGGCGCCCAAAGGTCCCCTCAGGCGGGACGGAAATCCGCCGGAGAGCGCAAGGGTAGAAGGGGGCCTGACTGTGAGGCCTGCAAGCCGAGCAGGGGCGAAAGCCGGGCCTAGTGAACCGGTGGTCCCGTGTGGAAGGGCCATCGATCAACGGATAAAAGTTACCCCGGGGATAACAGGCTGATCTCCCCCGAGCGTCCACAGCGGCGGGGAGGGTTGGCACCTCGATGTCGGCTCGTCGCCTCCTGGGGCTGAAGAAGGGCCCAAGGGGTGGGCTGTTCGCCCATTAAAGCGGCACGCGAGCTGGGTTCAGAACGTCGTGAGACAGTTCGGTCTCTATCCGCCACGGGCGCAGGAGGCTTGAGGGGGGCTCTTCCTAGTACGAGAGGACCGGAAGGGACGCACCTCTGGTTTCCCAGCTGTCCCTCCAGGGGCATAAGCTGGGTAGCCATGTGCGGGAGGGATAACCGCTGAAAGCATCTAAGCGGGAAACCCGCCCCAAGATGAGGCCTCCCACGGCGTAAAGCCGGTAAGGACCCGGGAAGACTACCCGGTGGATGGGCCGGAGGTGTAAGCGCCGCGAGGCGTTGAGCTGACCGGTCCCAATCGTCCGAGGTCTTGACCCTTTTGCCCTTATACCCACCCCAGCCAAGGTCCCCCGCCCCTCGGTGGCGCGGGCTCTTTGAAAAGCAAAACACGAGAATCCCCCGTGCCCTTAGCGGCGTGGAACCACCCGTTCCCATTCCGAACACGGAAGTGAAACGCGCCAGCGCCGATGGTACTGGGACCGCAGGGTCCTGGGAGAGTAGGTCGGTGCGGGGGATTTTGCCTTCGCGGGAGTAGCTCAGTTGGTAGAGCACGACCTTGCCAAGGTCGGGGTCGCGGGTTCAAGTCCCGTCTCCCGCTCCACATAAACCCCCCAGGATGTCCTGGGGGTTTTTTATTGCAGGCTTTCGTCGGAGAGCCAGTCGCTCCAGGTTTCCAGGTGGCCAGCGTCGGCCACGCTCAGGACCTCGAGGCCCGGAAAGAGGACGCGGGTGATGGAGGTGTTGGGGATGTGGAAGCGCCGCCAAGTGTCCCCTTCCAGGTTGAGGACTAGCTTCAGGGCGGCGCGGATGACGCCGCCGTGGGTCACCACCAGATGGCGGCCTGGGGGAAGGCCTTCCAGGAAGGCCTGGAACCGCTGGGCCAGCTGGGCCATGCTTTCCCCGCCGGGCCTGGGCGTGTGCCAGGGGTCCTGGAGGAGGCTTTGGGCGAAGTCCGGGTAGCGGGCCTCCGCCTCTTCCCGGGTGAGCCCGGCTAGCTTTCCCACGTCTATTTCCCGAAGAAGGGGGGTGGTCTTAAGGGGAAGCCCTAGGGCGGCCGCCAGGGGTTCGGCGGTCTCCCAGGCCCGGCGCAGGTCGGAGGCGTGGAGGCTGTCAAAGGTCTGCCGGCTTCTGGCCAGGCGCTGGGCCAAGCGGAAGGCCTGGCCGATGCCCACTGGGGAAAGGGGGACATCTAGATGTCCCTGGAAGCGCTTTTCTGCGTTCCAGGCGGTTTCGCCGTGGCGAATAAGCCAGAGCTCCTTCATAACAGGCGGATTCCCGGTTCCGGCACCACCCGGCCCACCAGGAAGCCTTCCACCAGCTCCTGGGCCCGCCTGGCCTCGGCCTCCGGCAGGACCAGGATGAGGCCCAAGCCCATGTTGAAGACCCGGAACATCTCCTCCTCGGGGATCTGGCCCAGGCGCTGGAGGTAGGGGAAGATGGGGGGCACGGGCCAGGTGCCCCTTTGGATCTCCGCCCCCAGGCCTTCCGGGAGGGCCCGGGGCAGGTTTTCCCAGATTCCCCCGCCGGTGATGTGGGCGATGGCGTGGATCTCCACCCCGCTTTCCTGAAGGCGCAGGAACTCCGGCCAATAGGCCCGGTGGGGGCGGAGGAGGGCCTCCTTGAGGCTTTCCCCCAGCTCGGGAACGAAGGCCAGAAGGTCATGTCCCGCCACCACCTTCCGGATCAGGGAGTAGCCATTGGTGTGGGGGCCGGAGGAGGGCAGGGCCAGGAGGAGGTCCCCTTCCCGCACCCTCTCCGGGCCCAGGATGCCCTCCCGCTCCACCACCCCCACCATGGTGCCCGCCAGGTCCCAGGCCCCTTCCCGGTAGACCCCGGGCATCTCGGCCGTCTCCCCGCCCAGAAGGGGGATGCCCAGGGCCTTGCAGGCCTGGGCCAAGGAGGCGAGGAGGCCGGCCAGGACCTCCTCCTCCAGGCGGCTTGCCGCCAGGTAGTCCAGGAAGAAGAGGGGCCTGGCTCCTTGGGCCAGGAGGTCGTTGACCGAGTGGTTGACCAGGTCAAAGCCCAGGCCGGAGACGTCGCCCACCTCCAGGGCCAGAAGGGTCTTGGTGCCCACCCCGTCGGTGGTGGCCACCAGGACCGGGTGGCGCATCCCCTTGAGGGCCATGGAATCAAAGAGCCCGCCAAAGGCCCCTAGGCCCCGTAAGACCTCGGGGGTGTAGGTGGCCTCCACCTGGGCCTTGGCCCGCTTCAGGGCCTCGGCCTTTTGGGCGATGTGGACCCCGGCTTCCTCGTAGCGCATCGCCCCTATCCTACCCCAAGGGCCTCTTGGAGGAGGCGGCGCACCAGGTCGGGCCTGGCCTGCCCCCGGGTGCGGCGCATCACCTGGCCCAAAAGGGCGTCCAGGGCCTTGGCCTTGCCCTGGCGCACGCTCTCCGCCGCCTCGGGCATGCTGGCGATGACCTCGGCCACCAGGGTCCTCAGCGCCTCCTCGTCGGCCACCACCTTGAGGCCCCGCTCCCGCACCAAGGCCTCGGGGTCTCGCCCTTCCAGAAGCTCGGGGAGAAGGCCCTTGGCCACGCGGCTCGTGATCTCCCCCCGCTCAAAGAGGGCCACCAGGCGGGCCAGGGCCAAAGGCGTGAGGCGGGTGGCCTCAAGGGAAAGCCCCCGCTCGTTCAAAAGCCCTGCCACGTCGGCCAGGAGCCAGTTGGCCAGGGCCTGGGGGGAGGCGAGGCTAAGCTCCAGGGCCTCGTCCAGGAAGCGGGCCAGGGAGGGGGTGTAGGCCAGGACCTCGGCGTCCTTGGCCTTGATGCCAAGGGCCTGGTAGCGTTTCTCCTTTTCCCAGGGGAGTTCCGGGAGGCCCCGCCGCACCTCCTCCAGCCAGGGCTGGGGTATGGGCACCGGGGGGAGGTCGGGCTCGGGGAAGTAGCGGTAGTCGGCCTCCTCCTCCTTGGTGCGCATGGGGTAGGTCTTGCCGCTTCCCTCCTCAAAGGCCATGGTGGCCTGTTTGACCCTCTCCCCCCGCCTGAGGATCTCGGTCTGGCGGCGGATCTCGTACTCCAGGGCCCGCTGGACGCTTTTGAAGGAGTTCAGGTTCTTGATCTCCACCTTGGTGCCGAGGGGCTCGCCTAGCCGGCGCACGGAGACGTTGACGTCGGCCCGCATCTTCCCCTCCTCGGGGCTGGCCTCAGAGATGCCCAGGGTCTGGGCCAGGGCCTGGATCCTTTGCAGGAAGAGCCGGGCTTCTTCCGGGGTCCTGAGGTCGGGCTCGGTGACCAGCTCTATGAGGGGGCTTCCCGCCCGGTTCAGGTCCAGGAGGGTGCGGCCTTCCAGGTGGAGGCTTTTGCCGGCGTCTTCCTCCAGGTGAAGCCGCTTGATGCGCACCATCCGCTCCCCTAGCGGCAGGGCACCCCCTTGACCCAGGGGGAGGTCGTACTGGCTGATCTGGTAGTTCTTGGGCAGGTCGGGGTAGAAGTAGTTCTTGCGGTGGAAGACCAGTCTTTCCGGGATCCGGCTTCCCAGGGCCAAGGCCAGCCTGAGGCCGTACTCCACCGCCTTCCGGTTGGCCACGGGCAAAGCTCCTGGAAGGCCCAGGCAGACGGGGCAGGTGTGGGTGTTGGGCGGGGCGCCGAAGGGGTCCGCCGGGCAGCCGCAGAAGGCCTTGGTCCGGGTCTTGAGGTGCAGGTGGACCTCGAGGCCGATAACCGCCTCAAACATGGGAAGAGTTTACCCGCGGGCGGGCTTCTCCTGCACCCCAGCGAGGCGCATGAACTCCTTGGGGTCCACCGCCCGGGCGAGGCCCAGCTCGTAGGTGATGAGCTTGCGCTTGTAGAGATCGGCCAGACAGGCGTCCATGGTGATCATGCCGAACTGGCCGCCCGTCTGGATGACGCTCCGGAGCTGGTGGGTCTTGCCCTCCCGGATCAGGGCCCTAACGGCCGGGGTGGCGATCATGAGCTCGTAGGCCAGGACCCGGCCCCCGCCGAAAGCCTTGGGCAGGAGCTGCTGGGTCAGGACGGCCACCAGGTTGTTGGAGAGCTGGACCCGCACCTGCTCCTGCTGGTTCTCGGGGAAGACGTCAACGATGCGGTCAATGGTCTCGGGGGCGGAGTTGGTGTGCAGGGTGCCCATGACCAGGTGGCCGGTCTCGGCGGCGGTGATAGCGGCGGCGATGGTCTCGTAGTCCCGCATCTCCCCCACCAGGATCACGTCGGGGGCCTGGCGGAGGACGCTCCTTAGGGCCTTGTGGAAGCCGTGGGTGTCGGCGCCGATCTCCCGCTGGTTGACGATGGCCTTTTTGTGCTTGTGGAAGAACTCAATGGGGTCCTCAATGGTCACGATGTGCACGGGTTTGCGTTCGTTGATGTAGTCGATCATGGAGGCCAGGGTCGTGCTCTTCCCTGACCCCGTGGGCCCCGTGACCAGGACTAGGCCCCTGGGGCTTAGGGCGATCTCGGCGATGTTTTTGGGCAGGCCCAGCTCCTCAAAGCTCTTGATGACGGCGGGCACCACCCGCAACACCCCGGCCACGCTTCCCCGCTGCAAGAAGACGTTCACCCGAAAGCGTCCCCTGCCCGGGAGGCTGAAGGAGAAGTCCAGCTCCTTGTCCTCCTCAAAGACCCGCTGCTGCTTCTCGTCCATGAGGGCGTACATGAGGCGGCGGGTCTCCTGGGGGGAGAGGGGCTCGTACTCCGTGGGGTGGAACTCCCCGTCGATCTTCAGCATGGGGGGGACGCCCACGGTGATCACCAGGTCGCTGGCCCCTCGCTCCACGGCCAGGCTCAGAAGATCCACAATGTCCGGAACCTTAGGCATAATCTTCACCCTTACTCAATGGTACGCGCCAGGACCTCCTCGAGGGTGGTGATGCCCAGGAGCGCTTTGTAGATGCCGTCCTCCCGCAGGGTCTTCATGCCCTTTTGCCTGGCTATCTCCTTGATCTCCGTGGCCGACTTCCCCGCCACGATGGCGTGGCGGATCTCGTCGTCCACCACCAGAAGCTCGTGGATGGCGTAGCGGCCCTTGTACCCTGTGCCGCCGCACCGCTCGCACCCCATGCCCTTGTAGAGCTTGGCCCCCTGGATCTCCTTTTCGCTCAGGCCGATCCGCTTCAGGACCTCGGGGTCGGGCTTCACCTCCACCTTGCAGTGGTCGCAGATCTTCCGCACCAGCCTCTGGGAGAGGACCCCGATAAGGGCGGCGGAGATGTTGAAGAGCTCCACCCCCATCTCGTCCAGGCGGGTGATGGCCTGGGCGGCGTCGTTGGTGTGCAGGGTGGCGATGACCAGGTGGCCGGTGAGGGCGGCCTCGGTGGCGATCTTGGCCGTCTCCGAGTCGCGGATCTCCCCCACCATGATGATGTCCGGGTCCTGCCGCAGGAAGGCCCTCAGGGCCCGGGCAAAGGTGAGGCCCGCCTGGGGGTTTACCTGGGTCTGGTTGATGCCGGGGATTTCGTACTCCACCGGGTCCTCAATGGTCTGGGTGTTCTTATCGGGGGTGGCGATGCGCTTCAGGATGGAGAAGGTGGTGAAGCTCTTGCCCGACCCTGTGGGGCCGGTGATGAGGAAGATGCCGTAGGGCTTGGAGATCACCTCCTGGAAGCGCTCAAAGACCCCGGGAGCGAAGCCCAGCTGCTCTATTTCGGGGATGTCGGCGGCCTTCTTGAGGAGGCGCATCACCGCCTTCTCCCCGTAGACGGTGGGCAGGGTGGAGAGGCGGAGGTCCAGGTCAATGGTCCCTTCCCGGTAGCGCACGCGGCCGTCCTGGGGGAGGCGCTTCTCGGCGATGTTGAGCCCGCCCATGATCTTGATGACGCTGATCACCGGGCCCAGGGCCCCCTTGGGCAGGGTGGTGTACTGGCGCAGGGTGCCGTCCACGCGGAGGCGTACCAGGACGTCGGTGGGCCTGGGCTCTACGTGGATGTCGGAAGCGTCCTGCAAATAGGCCTCGCGGATGACCTGCTTGACGAACTTTTGGGCGGCGCTCTCGTCCAGCTCCCCGATGGCCGCTTCCTCTTCCTGCTGGTAGCCCTTGGAGAGCTCCTTGGCCAGCTCCCCCAGCTCCTCCTTGCCGTAGAAGCGCTCAATGAGCTTGGTGATGGCCGCCTCGGTGGCCACCGCCGGGGTGACCTCGTAGTTAAGCCCTTTGCGCTTGAGGGCCAGGCGCACGTCGTCCAGGGCCAGGATGTTGCGGGGGTCCTTCATGAGGAGGACGAGGGTCTTCCCCTCCACGTGGTGGGGAAAGACCCCGTAGCGCCGGGCCAGGTCCTCGGGGATGAGGAGGGCGGCCCCGGGGTCCGGGGGGTTCTCCTCGGGGTTGATGTAGGGGTAGCCCAGTTGCGTGGCCACCGCCTGGGCCAGGGCCTCGGGCTTCAGCTTCCCCGACTGGATCAGGGTGTCCTCCAGGCGCCCTCCACCCTGCCTCTGTTTCTTCAGGGCCTCCTCCACGTCCTCGGGCCGGACCAGGCCCAGCTCCACCAGGATCTCCCCCAGGGGCTTGGCCTTGGGGAGGCGCTTTTGCACCTCGAGGGCCTCCCTGAGCCCTTCCCGGGAGAGGCGGCCCTCCTGCACCAGGACCTCTCCGAGCCTGCCCTTTTCCGGGTAGGCCCGGTGGAAGAGGTCCTCCCAGGCCTTGGGGAGCGTGAGGAAAAAGCGGGCGGGGCGGCCCAAGAGCTCCTCCACCGCCTCCAGGTGCCGGGGGTCGGCCAGAACCACCTCCACCTTTCCCTCGCGGATGGCCACGGGCACAGCGCTATACCGAAGGGCATCGGAGCGGAGGAGGAGGGAGGTGGCCGCCGGGTCTATGGTGAGGCCCTCGGTGGAGGGGAGGAACTCCAGGCCCTTTTGCTCTGCCAGGGCCTGGTAGAGGTCCTCCTCCTTGAGTCCCTTTTGTACCAAGATCCTGCCCAGGAGGTCCCCGGTGCGTTCCTGCTCCACCAGGGCTTCTTCTAAGACATCCCGGCTTATGAGCCCTTTTTTCACCAGAACTTCCCCCAGCTTCAGCTCCTCCTGGCCGGGGCCCGGGGGGGGTGGGGGGAGAGGGAGGCCCAGCTCGGGGTAGTTCTTGGCCAAGGCGTAGAGGAAGTCGCTCTTGGTGGCCTGGTAGGGCTCCACCACCAGGCCGGTGAGGTCCTCCACCTCCTCGAGGGCCAGGGTGTCCAGGGGGTTCACGAAGGCCACCCGGACCACCCCGGCCTCCTCGTCCAGGGCGAAGGGGATGGCCTGAAGCTCCTTGGCCTTTTCGGCGGGAAGGAGGGCCCTCACCTTGGGTGGGATCTCCATCTTGTGGAGCTCCACCA
Source organism: Thermus aquaticus (assembly GCF_001280255.1). Classification (NCBI taxonomy): domain Bacteria; kingdom Thermotogati; phylum Deinococcota; class Deinococci; order Thermales; family Thermaceae; genus Thermus; species Thermus aquaticus. Next base: position 571,477 of record NZ_LHCI01000106.1, read on the forward strand.
GCGGGATGCCGAAGTGATCCTCAATGGCCTGGGCGATGCGCCTTTCTGAGAGAAGGCCCATGTCCACCAGGACCTCGGCCAGGGATCCCCCCACCTCCCGGTGCCGTTCTAGGGCCATCTGGAGCTCCTCGTCGGTGAGGAGCCCGGAATCCAAAAGGATGGCGCCAAGCCGCTTGTCGCCGATGCTGAGCACGCTCATGCCGATTCCCCCTTGGTCCGCCTAAACGGAGTTTCCAGCATCCGTATGAAACGCGTGTAAAAAAACTCCCGCTCCTTCAGAGGGGGCACCAGGACCGTGTAGGCCCCCACCAGGTTGCCCCCCAGGATGTCGGTGAAGACCTGGTCCCCCACCACGGCCACCTCATGGGGGGGCAGGCCCAGGGCCCTCAGAGCCCGCCTGAACCCTAGCCAGGGCTTGAGGGCCGGGGCGTGGCCCGGAAGGCCGAGCTTTTTCTGCAAGCGGGCGAAGCGCTCCGGCATGGCGTTGGAGAGGAGGTAGATGGGCACCGCCTCCCTAAGGCCCTTCAGCCAGGCTTCGTGCTCGGGGGGAAGAACCTCCTCCCCGTAGGGGAGAAGGGTGTTGTCCAGGTCCAGGATCACCCCCTTCAGGCCCCTGGACGCCAGCCACTCTGGGGTGAGGTGGAGGAGGGAGGGGAGGACCGCCCGGGGAAAGAGCATGCCCCCATTGTGCCACCAGGGGGATTAACCATGCCTTGACGCCAGCATGACCAGGCCCCACATCCTCCCGGTCTGGCCCCGGTCCCGGCGGTGGGAGAAGAGGCGGGGGTCGCAGTGGGTGCAAAGCCCCACCCAGTAGATGCGCTCCTCCTTGAGCCCGGCCCGCCGGGCCTGGAGGAGGAGGGCTTTTTCCAGGTCCAGAAGATACCGGCCCGGGGCCTTGGGGTCCGGGGTGAAGGTGGGGAGGCCCACCTCCTGGAAGCGCCCGGCCACCTCCTCTCCCACCTGGTAGCACCCGCCCCCGATGCCGGGGCCTATGGCCAAGTGGGTTTCCGTGGGGTCCAGGCCCAAGGCCGCGATCCTTTCCAGGGCCCTTGGGAGAATCCCCCCCACCACCCCCCGCCAGCCGGCGTGGAGGGCGCCCACCAGGCCTTCCGGGCGGTAGAGGAGGAGGGGGTAGCAGTCCGCCACCCCCACCCGCAGGAGGAGGCCCGGGGTGCGGGTGAGGAGGCCGTCCCCCTCCCAGACTCCGGGGCCTTCCACCAGGTGCACCTCCACCCCGTGCACCTGCTTGAGCCCCGCTACCGGGGGGTAGCCGAAGGCGGCCAGGACCCGCCTCTGGTTCTCCGCCACCTTTTGGGGGTCGTCGCCGGTGGCGGCGGAAAGGTTGAGGCTCCCATAAGGCCCTTGGGAGACCCCGCCCTCGCGGGTGGTGAAGCCGTGGGGTGTGGGCAGGGGGGTGGTGAGGAGGGGGACCATGGGCTCATTCTGCCATGCGCATTGTGCCCTTTACCCCTAAGCTGAATACGCTCAGGTGTATATTGGGACCATGAGGGTGGATCGGAACCAACTCCGCTTTAACCAGGCCCTTTTGGTCGTCCTCCTTCCCCTGGCGGCCCTTTGGGACCAGCCCTGGCTGGTCTACCTCCTCTTCCTCCTTATGGCCAGCCAGCACGCCCCCTGGGACCTGATGGTGGCCTTGAAGCGCCTTCTCCGGGTGCCCCCGGCGGTGGTGGAGGAGGACCCCAGGCCCCACCGCTTCGCCCGCTTCCTGGGGGCGGTGTTCCTGGGGCTGGCCTCTCTCTTCCTCCTCCTGGGCCTGAAGGGGGTGGGGTACGCCCTGGCCCTGGTGGTGGCCCTTCTGGCCTTGATCAACCTGGCCTTCGGCTTCTGCCTGGGGTGCTTCCTCTACCTGCACCTGCGCTACGCCAGGGCCCTCTTCACCGGGAAATAGCCTCTAGGAGGCGCACCATCTCTATGGCGGTGAAGACCGCCTCGGCGCCCTTGTTGCCCGCCTTGCCCCCGGCCCTTTCCTGGGCCTCCTCGGGGGTGTTGGTGGTGAGGACGCCGAAGACGATGGGCTTCTCGGTCTGGAGCATGGCCTGCATGAGGCCGCTGGCGGCCTGGGCGGCCACGTACTCAAAGTGGGGGGTTTCCCCCCGCACCACCGCCCCCAGGGCCACCACCGCATCCACGTCCGGGCGGCTCGCCAGGCGCTTGGCCACGAGGGGCAGCTCAAAGGAGCCGGGAACCCAGGCCACCAGGACCTCGCCCGGGTCCCCGCCCAGGCGGGCGTAGGCCTCGAGGGCCCCTTCCAGAAGGAGCTTGGTCACCCGCTCGTTGAAGCGGCCCACGGCGATGGCAAGCCGCACCCCCTTGGCGGTGAGGATGGGGGAGAGGGTCTTGGGCTTCATGGCCTCACTATACTTTGGGGGTGGAGCGGTACCTCCTGGTCATGGTGGGCGGGGCCATCGGCTCCTTGCTGCGCTACCTCGTGGGGGCCTGGGTCCAAGGGCTTCTGGGCCCCGCCTTTCCCTGGAGCACCCTTTTTGTCAACGCCCTAGGGAGCTTTCTCATCGGGGCGGTGGTGCGGCTTTCCCTGGAGGGGGCCCTTTCCGGGGAGGCCAGGCTCTTTCTGGCCGTGGGGGTGCTGGGCGGGTTCACCACCTTCTCCAGCTTCAGCTACGAGACCCTGGCCCTTCTTCAGGACGGCGAGGCCCTGGCGGCCTTGACCTACGCTTTGGGAAGCCTCCTTCTAGGCTTTTTCCTGGCCTACCTGGGCTACCGCCTTGGCGGTATGCTGGTGGCATGAAGCTGGAAGGCGAGGCCAAGCTCCTCCGCATCTTCATCGGGGAGTCGGACCGCCACGGGGGGCGGCCCCTTTACGAGGCCATCGTCCTCGAGGCCAGGAAGCGGGGCCTTTCCGGGGCCTCGGTCTTCAAGGGCTTTATGGGTTTTGGGGCCCACTCCCGCATCCACTCGGCCAAGGTGCTCCAGCTCTCCGAGGACCTGCCGGTCATGGTGGAGATCGTGGACACCGAAGAGAAGATCCGGGGCTTCCTGCCGGTGCTGGACGGGATGGTGCGGGAGGGGCTCGTCACCCTGGAGAAGGTGGAGGTGATCCGCTACCAAAGCCGGTGACCTGGCCCCCTTTTCCCCGGTGGAGAAGGCCTTAGGCTAAAGGCATGGAGCGCCTTCCTCCAGGCCAGATCCTCACCCAGCGCTTCCCCATCCTCACCTACGGGGAGGAGCCGGAGGTCTCCAGGGAGGCCTGGCGCTTCGCCCTCTCGGGCCTGGTGGCGAGGCCCCTCACCCTCACCTACGAGGAGCTCCTCGCCCTGCCCCAGGTGGAGCTCACCCGGGACTTCCACTGCGTGACCCGGTGGAGCCGCCTGGACGTGGCCTGGAAAGGGGTCAGGGTGCGGGACCTCCTGGAGAGGGCCAGGCCAAAGGAGGAGGCCGTGGCCGCTTTGGTGCGAAGCTACGGCGGCTACACCACCAACCTCCTCCTGGAAGACCTCCTGCGGGAGGACGTGATCCTGGCCCACACCCTCTTCGGCCAGCCCCTCCCCCGGGAGCGGGGCGGCCCCGTGCGCCTTCTCGTGCCCCACCTTTACGCCTGGAAGAGCGCCAAGTGGGTGAGGGAGATTGAGCTTCTGGACCATCTGGAGCTGGGCTTTTGGGAAAGGCTGGGCTACCACTGGCGGGGGGACCCCTGGAAGGAGGAGCGCTTCCAGGAGGGCCCCATCCCCGCCGCCAGCCTACGCTTTAGGAGCCGGAAGGAAGGACCATGACCCCTTTGGAAAGGGCCCACCTCGAGGTGGACGAGGCCTTAAAGGCCTACGAGGACTGCGTGGAACGGGAGGAGGCCCAGTACGGCCCCGAGTACGAGCGCGTCACCCTTATGGAGTACGAGGCTCCCGCCCCGGACCCCTGCGCCGAGGCCTTTTTGCGCCTGGTGCTGGCGGTGCGGGGCTACGAGGAGGCGGGCGGCCACCGGGACGCCTTGGACCTCAAGGGGCACAGGGCCAGGGTCTACGAGGCCCTGGACAGGGAATAGGCCAGGGGCCTCCCGTTTTGGAAGTAGTGGGCCTCCTCAAAGCCCAAGGAGAGGAGGAGGCCTTCCGTTTCGGCGAAGGCGGAGCCCACCTCCTCGGGCCGGTGGGCGTCCGAGCCCAGGACCACGCCGATCCCAAGCTCCCGGGCCCTCTTGAGGAGGGCCGGGGCGGGGTAGACCTCCCCCACGGGCTTCCTGAGCCCGGCGGTATTCACGTCCAGGAAGAGCCCTTCCTCGGCTATGGCCTTCAGGGCGGGCTCGGCCAGCTCCAAAAGGGCCTCTTCCGGTAGGCGGTCCCCAAACTTCTTGGGGAGGTCCAGGTGGGCGATGGCGTGGAAGAGGCCGCTCCTCGCCGCCCGTTCCACCTCCTGGAAGTAGGCCCGGTAGACCTCCACCAGGTCCCGCCAGGCGTACTCCTCCTGGTGGTCGGGGTGGTCCAGGGGCCAGGCGCCCAGGTAGTGGACGCTTCCCAGCACGTAGTCAAAGGGGTAGCTTCGGACCACCTGGGCCACGAAGGCCTCGGTGCCGGGGTGGTAGTCGGCCTCGAGGCCGATGCCCACGTAGAGATCCGGGTTCCGCTCCCGCACCCGTTCCAGGGCCAGGAGGTAGAAGGGCAGCTCGCTAAGGCGCATCCGGCTCCCCGGGTCGTACCAGGAGGGCATGGGGCTGTGGTCGGTGAAGACCAGGCCCTTTAGCCCCATCTTTCGGGCCTGGAAGAGGTACTCCTCGGGGCTCCCCTCGGCGTGGCCGCAGAGGGGGGTGTGCACATGGCTATCCACCATAAGGCGATTCTATGCGGACCACCTGGCCCTGCCAGGCGTAAACCACCGCTTCCTGCCCCAAGGCCCGGGAGAGGTCCAGGGAGAGGAAGGGGTCCTCGCTGGCCTCCTCGGCCTCCTGGACCAGGACCGGGGTGAAGGGGGGGATGAGCTTAGGGTAACGCCCTAGGACGGCTTCCACCCGAAACCTTTCTGAATAAAGCCGCTTCAGGGCGAAGAGGGCCTCCCTGGGGGTCCTTGCCCTTTCCAAAGCCCCCTCCCCCGCGTAGCGCAGGAGGAAGGGGCCCTTTCCCTTTAGGACCTCCAGGAAGGCCTCGGCCCGCTCAGGGAGGAGGTAGCTTTCCTTCACCGCCCGCACCGCCTCCTCCGAGGCCAGAAGGAGGCGCTCCTCGTCTATGCGGACCCCGAACGCCCCGCGGAAGAGGGCTTCCAGGCGCTCTTCCAGGTTGTTGAGGCGGAAGAACTCCTCCTCCAGGTCCACCACCCAGGTGGGGGCTACGGGAAAGCCCAGGGCCTGGGCCCGCTTCAGGAGGGCCACCTCGCCCTCGGCGTGGGCCTGGCTGAGGGGGACTACTCCAGGTGCCCTCACACAAACCGCACCCCTTCGGCCCGGGTCACCTTCCCCTGGTAGAGGAAGGTGACCTGGCGCAAGGCGGCCTGCAGGTCAAAGGGGGTGAGGGTGCTCACCCCGTCTTCGGGCAGGACCACCTGGTACCAGCGCAAAGCGGCCGAGCCTGCCGTGTGCAGGACGCAGATGTTGGCCACGGTGCCCACCACCACCAGGTGCTTCACCCCAAAGAGGTGCAGGTAGTGGTCCAGGGGGGTGCCGTAGAAGGCGTCGTAGCGCACCTTCTGGATGACGAGCTCCTCGGGCCTGGGCTTGAGCTCCTCCAGGATCTCCGCCCCCCAGGTGCCGGCCACGGCGTGCCGGGGCCAGATCCGGAACTCGGGGTCGTCCTCCCGGTGCCAGTCCTGGGTGAAGACCACCCGCGCCCCCGCCTGGCGGGCCCTTTCCAGTAGGCCCTTTATGGCGGGGACGGTCTTGGGGGCCTCGGGCACGAAGAGGGTTCCTTGGGGGTGGGCGAAGTCGTTTTGCATGTCCACCACGATCAGGGCGGTCTCCTTGGCGGGAAGCTCCAGGGCTTCTACTTTGGGGATCTCGGGGACCTCCACCATGCCCTTATTATGGTCCATCCTTGACCCCGGGGGCCTCGAGGGCTACACTTGGGCGCATGAAAATACGGGACCTCCTCCGGGCGAAGGGGCCCCACTTCTCCTTTGAGTTCTTTCCCCCCAAGACCAAGGAGGGGGAGGAGGCCCTCTTCCGCACCATGGCCGAGCTCAAGGCCTTCCGCCCGGCCTTCGTCTCCATCACCTACGGGGCCATGGGGAGCACCCGGGATCGGAGCGTGGCCTGGGCAGCCCGCATAGGGGAGCTTGGCCTCACCCCCCTGGCCCACCTCACCGTGGCCGGGCAGAGCCGAAAGGAGGTGGCCTCGGTCCTGGAGCGCCTATGGCAGGTGGGGGTGGAGAACATCCTGGCCCTGAGGGGGGACCCGCCCGCCGGGGAGCGGGTTTTCCGCCCCCACCCCGAGGGCTTTCGCTACGCCTCCGAACTGGTGGCCTTCATCCGGGAGCGCTACGGGGAGGCCCTTTCCGTGGGCGGGGCCGCCTACCCCGAGGGGCACCCGGAGAGCGTGAGCCTCGAGGCCGACCTCCGCCACTTCAAGGCCAAGGTGGAGGCGGGCCTGGACTTCGCCATCACCCAGCTCTTCTTCAACAACGCCCACTACTTCGGCTTCCTGGAGCGGGCCCGCCGGATGGGCGTGGAGATCCCCATCCTGCCTGGCATCATGCCCATCACCAACTACCAGCAGCTCCGCCGCTTCACCGAGGTCTGCGGGGCCAGCATCCCAGGCCCCCTCCTCTCCCGGCTGGAGCGCCACCAGGACGACCCTGGGGCCATCCTGGAGATCGGGGTGGAGCACGCCACCCGCCAGGTGGCCGAGCTTCTGGAGGCTGGGGTGGAGGGGGTGCACTTCTACACCCTCAACAAAAGCCCCGCCACCCGCATGGTCTTGGAGAGGCTGGGCTTCAGACCGGAACCCCTTCCCCCCAGGTCGCCAGGCTCACCTCCTGCCCCCTGAGGGCGAGGAGCTTCCCTAAGTACCCCACCGCGGCAAAAGCCGTGGTGGGGGCCCCAGAAAAGCCTACAGCCCCGACTTGGGCACTCCATGTTGCGAAACCAAAGCGCAGGCACTTAGCTCCAAAAGCTTCTCCTCCTCGCCGTGGACCAGGACCACCCGCCTCTGCCCCTCCAGCCAGGAGAGAAGCTCGTCCTGGCCGGCGTGGCCGGAGAAGCCCCCCAGGGTGTGGACGCTGGCCCTCAAGTGGCAGCTGCCCGTCACCTCCCGGGCGGCGCCAAAAGGTACGATGCGCATGCCCTTATCTTGACACTCACCCCGCCTTGTGGTAGCCTAATCCCTCGGACAGGGTCCCATCCCCGGTCCCGCCACCCTAGCTCAACCGGTAGAGCACCCGACTTGTAATCGGGGGGTTGGGGGTTCAACTCCCCTGGGTGGCTCCAAAACGTGCGGGGGCAGGTGCCCGAGCGGCCAAAGGGGACGGTCTGTAAAACCGTTGGCGCACGCCTACGCTGGTTCGAATCCAGCCCTGCCCACCACCCGGTGTGCCGGAGCACACCACACGCGGGAGTAGCTCAGTTGGTAGAGCATCGGCTTCCCAAGCCGAGGGTCGCGGGTTCGAGTCCCGTCTCCCGCTCCACGAGCTCGCGTAGCTCAGCAGGTAGAGCACACCCTTGGTAAGGGTGAGGTCGCCGGTTCGAGCCCGGCCGCGAGCTCCATCTTTTTGACTGCCCTGGGCGGGAAAGGCCCAGGGCGGCCTTTGCGTGCAAGAAGGAGGAACCATGGCGAAGGGCGAGTTTATCCGGACGAAGCCCCACGTGAACGTGGGGACGATTGGGCACGTGGACCACGGGAAGACGACGTTGACGGCGGCCTTGACCTATGTGGCGGCGGCGGAGAACCCGAATGTGGAGGTGAAGGACTACGGGGACATTGACAAGGCGCCGGAGGAGCGGGCGCGGGGGATCACGATTAACACGGCGCACGTGGAGTACGAGACGGCGAAGCGGCACTATTCCCACGTGGACTGCCCGGGGCACGCCGACTACATCAAGAACATGATCACCGGGGCGGCGCAGATGGACGGGGCGATCCTGGTGGTTTCTGCGGCGGACGGTCCTATGCCGCAGACCCGGGAGCACATTCTTTTGGCCCGCCAGGTGGGGGTGCCGTACATCGTGGTGTTCATGAACAAGGTGGACATGGTGGACGACCCGGAGCTCTTGGACCTGGTGGAGATGGAGGTGAGGGACCTCCTGAACCAGTACGAGTTTCCTGGGGACGAGGTGCCGGTGATCCGGGGTAGCGCCCTGCTTGCGTTGGAAGAGATGCACAAGAACCCGAAGACCAAGCGGGGCGAGAACGAGTGGGTGGACAAGATCTGGGAGCTTTTGGACGCCATTGACGAGTACATTCCCACGCCGGTGCGGGACGTGGACAAGCCTTTCCTGATGCCGGTGGAGGACGTGTTTACGATTACCGGGCGTGGGACGGTGGCCACCGGGCGGATTGAGCGGGGCAAGGTGAAGGTTGGGGACGAGGTGGAGATCGTGGGCCTGGCTCCGGAGACGCGGAAGACGGTGGTCACGGGTGTGGAGATGCACCGGAAGACGTTGCAGGAGGGGATCGCTGGGGACAACGTGGGTCTTCTTCTGCGGGGCGTGAGCCGGGAGGAGGTGGAGCGGGGGCAGGTATTGGCCAAGCCTGGGAGCATCACGCCGCACACCAAGTTTGAGGCCTCGGTGTACATCCTGAAGAAGGAGGAGGGCGGGCGGCACACGGGGTTTTTCACGGGGTACCGGCCGCAGTTTTACTTCCGGACGACGGACGTGACGGGGGTGGTGCGGTTGCCCCAGGGGGTGGAGATGGTGATGCCTGGGGACAACGTGACCTTCACTGTGGAGCTCATCAAGCCGGTGGCGCTGGAGGAGGGTTTGCGGTTTGCCATCCGGGAGGGTGGGCGGACCGTGGGCGCCGGCGTGGTCACCAAGATCCTGGAGTGAGGCGAAGGGGGAGGGCCTCCTCCCCCCAAGAAGCGAGGTGAGGCATGGCCAGCGAGGTCCGCATCAAGATCCTCTTGGAGTGCACGGAGTGCAAGCGCCGCAACTACGCCACCGAGAAGAACAAGCGCAACACCCCCTCCAAGCTGGAGCTCAGGAAGTACTGCCCTTGGTGCGATAAGCACACGGTGCACCGGGAAGTGAAGGTCTGATGTTGGCCCGGATCGTCCGCTACTTTCAGGAGGCCCGGGCCGAGCTGGCCCGGGTCACCTGGCCCACGCGGGAGCAGGTCGTTGAGGGGACCCAGGCCATCCTGATCTTCACCCTGGTGGCCATGGTCATCCTGGGCCTTTACGACCTGGTCTTCCGCTTCCTGATAGGGCTTTTGCGATGAGCATTGAATGGTACGCGGTCCACACCTACGTGGGGCAGGAGGAGAAGGCCAAGGCCAACCTGGAGAAAAGGGTGAAGGCCTTCGGCATGGAGGACAAGATCTTCCAGGTCCTCATCCCCACGGAAGAGGTGGTGGAGGTGCGCGAAGGGGGGAAGAAGGAGGTCGTCAAGCGCAAGCTCTTCCCCGGCTACCTCTTCGTCCAGATGGACCTGGGGGACGAGGAGGAGCCCAACGAGGCCTGGGAGGTGGTGCGGGGAACCCCCGGCATCACCGGCTTCGTGGGGGCGGGCCACCGCCCGGTGCCCCTTTCCCCGGACGAGGTGCGGCACATCCTCGAGGTCTCCGGCCTCCTAGGCAAGAAGGAGGCCCCCAAGGCCCAGGTGGGCTTCCGGGAGGGGGACCAGGTAAGGGTCGTCTCCGGCCCCTTCGCCGATTTCACCGGCACCGTGACCGAGATCAACCCCGAGAAGGGCAAGGTCAAGGTCATGGTCACCATCTTCGGGCGTGAGACCCCTGTGGAGCTGGACTTCTCCCAGGTGGTCAAGGCCTAAAGGCGTTCGCACCCCCAAGTTGGGGGGAGCCTAGGAGGGAAAAATGAAGAAGATCGTTGCCGTAGTCAAGCTGCAGCTGCCCGCGGGCAAGGCCACGCCCGCGCCCCCGGTGGGGCCCGCTTTGGGCCAGCACGGGGCCAACATCATGGAGTTCGTCAAGGCCTTCAACGCCGCCACGGCCAACATGGGGGACGCCATCGTCCCGGTGGAGATCACCATCTACGCCGACCGCTCCTTCACCTTCGTCACCAAGACCCCTCCCGCCAGCTACCTGATCCGCAAGGCGGCGGGGCTGGAGAAGGGCGCCCACAAGCCCGGCCGGGAGAAGGTGGGGCGGATCACCTGGCAGCAGGTGCTGGAGATCGCCAAGCAGAAGCTCCCCGACATGAACACCACCGACCTGGAGGCCGCCGCCCGGATGATCGCCGGCTCGGCCCGCTCCATGGGGGTGGAGGTGGTGGGGATGCCGGAGGTGAAGGATGCCTAAGCACGGCAAGCGCTACCGGGCCCTTCTGGAGAAGGTGGACCCGGGCAAGGTCTACACCATTGACGAGGCCGCCCGTCTGGTGAAGGAGCTGGCCACCGCCAAGTTTGACGAGACGGTGGAGGTCCACGCCAAGCTGGGCATTGACCCCCGCAAGTCCGACCAGAACGTGCGCGGCACCGTCTCCCTCCCCCACGGCCTCGGCAAGCAGGTGCGGGTCCTGGCCATCGCCAAGGGGGAGAAGATCAAGGAGGCCGAGGAGGCCGGGGCCGACTACGTGGGCGGCGAGGAGATCATCCAGAAGATCCTGGACGGCTGGATGGACTTTGACGCCGTGGTGGCCACCCCCGACGTGATGGGGGCCGTAGGTTCCAAGCTGGGCCGTATTCTGGGTCCCAGGGGCCTTCTGCCCAACCCCAAGGCGGGGACCGTGGGCTTCAACATCGGGGAGATCATCAAGGAGATCAAGGCGGGGCGGATTGAGTTCCGCAACGACAAGACCGGGGCCATCCACGCCCCCGTGGGCAAGGCCAGCTTCCCCCCTGAAAAGCTCGCCGACAACATCCGGGCCTTCATCAAGGCCCTCGAGGCCAGCAAGCCCGAGGCGGCCAAGGGCACCTTCCTGCGCTCGGTCTACGTGACCAGCACCATGGGGCCCAGCATCCGCATCAATCCCCACTCCTAAAGGACGCCCCGGCCCGGGGTCTTCTTGACTCCGGGCCTTTTCCTTCGTACACTCCTCTATGGCACCCCGGGCGCGTGGGCGCCCAGGCCAAAGACAGCGGGGGGCTCAGGCCTTAAACATCCCGCCGAGGCGCTTGAGGGGGAGCGTTTCGCAAAATCCCAAGAAATCGGTCGGGGTTCCCCTGCCCCAAAAGGGAGGAAGGCGTGCCAAACAAGCGCAACATCGCTCTTCTCGCCGCCCTCAAGGAGAACCTTGAGCGGGCTAAGGGCTCCTTCTTCCTGGTGAACTACCAGGGGCTATCCGCCAAGGAAACCCACGCCCTGCGCCAGGCGCTAAAGGAGAAAGGGGCCAGGCTCTTCGTGGCCAAGAACACCCTGATCCGCATCGCCCTGGAGGAGCTGGGCCTGCCCAAGCTGGACGGGCTCTCCGGCCCCAGCGCCGTGGTCTTCTACCAGGACCCGGTGGCCGCGGCCAAGGCCCTGCAGGAGTTCTCCAAGAAGAACCCCAAGGGCATCCCCGAGGTCAAGGGCGGGCTTCTGCAGGGGCAGGTGCTCTCGGCCAAGGACCTCTTGGCCCTGGCGGAGCTCCCCACCATGGACGAGCTCCGGGCGGAGCTCGTGGGCGTGCTGCAGGCCCCCATGGCGGAGCTTGTGGGCGTCTTGGGTGGCGTGGCCCGCGAGCTGGTGGGTATCCTCGAGGCGTACGCGGAGAAGAAGGCGGCTTAGGAGGTAGAAGATGGCTTTGGACATTGAACGCATCAAGGAAGAGCTTTCCCAGGCGACGGTTTTGGAACTCAAGCAGCTCATTGACGTTCTCAAGGAGGCTTGGGGCGTGACCGCCGCGGCCCCCGTGGCCGTGGCCGCCGCGCCCGCCCAGGCCCAGGCGGCGGCCCCCGTGGAGGAGAAGACCGAGTTTGACGTGATCCTCAAGGAGGCCGGGGCCAAGAAACTGGAGGTCATCAAGGAGCTTCGGGCCATCACCGGGCTCGGCCTCAAGGAGGCCAAGGACCTGGCCGAGAAGGGCGGCCCCGTCAAGGAGGGCGTGCCCAAGGCCGAGGCCGAGGAGATCAAGAAGAAGCTGGAGGCCGTGGGCGCGGTGGTGGAGCTGAAGTAACGCCGCACCACGGGGTGCCCCCCGGGGCCTAGGCCTCGGGGCTTTCTTATAGTGGGGGCATGGAGCTTCCCCGCGTGGTGGTGGGGCTTTCCGGGGCCAGCGGCATGCCCTACGCCCTGGACCTCCTTCAGGCGCTGGCCCCTCTGGCCGAGGTCCACCTGGTCCTCTCCCAGGGGGCCAAGCGGGTCCTGTGGGAGGAGATGGGCCTAAGCCCCAAAGACCTTTACCCCCTGGCGGCCCGGGTGTACAAGGACAGCGACCTGGGGGCCCCCATCGCCTCCGGCTCCTTCCAGACCCGGGGGATGGTGGTGATCCCCTGCTCCGCCACCACCCTGGCCAAGGTGGCCCACGGCCTGGCGGACACCCTCCTCACCCGGGCCGCCTACGTGCACCTCAAGGAAAGGCGGCCCCTGGTCCTGGTACCCCGGGAGACCCCCCTGCCCCTCCCCACCCTGAGGGCCATGGTCCAGGCGGCGGAGGCCGGGGCCCTGATCCTTCCCGCGAGCCCCGGGTTTTACCACCGCCCCAAGGAGATCGCCGACCTTCTGGGCTTCGTCACCCAGCGCATCCTGGACCACCTGGGCCTTCCCGCCAGGCGGGTTTCCCGGTGGGGCGAAGGGGAGGCCCCGGGGTGATGTGACGCTTTTTCGCCGGTTTACGATAGTACGATAGGGTGGATGACGCTCACCCAAGAGCAGAAGATGGTTCTGGACACGGTCCGTCAGGTGGCCAAGGAGGTCCTCTACCCCCTGGCCCCGGAGTACGACCGCACGGGCCAGTACCCCTGGCCTCAGCTCAAGGCCTTAGGGGAGCTGGGCTTTTTGGGCATGACCACGCCCGAGGCCTGGGGCGGGGTGGGGCTGGACTCCGTGACCTGGGTCCTGGCCCTGGAGGAGATCGCCGCCGCCGATCCCAGCGTGGCTGTCATCGTCTCGGTCACCTCGGGCCTTCCCCAGTACATGCTCCTCCGCTTCGGCACCGAGGCCCAGAAAAGGCGTTACCTGGTGCCCCTGGCCAAAGGGGAGTGGATCGGGGCCTTCTGCCTCACCGAGCCCCAGGCGGGCTCGGATGCCAAGAGCCTTCGCGCCGAGGCCAGGCGGGTCCCCGGGGGCTTCGTTTTAAACGGGGTGAAGAGCTGGATCACCTCCGCCGGCCAGGCCCACCTCTACGTGGTCATGGCCCGCACCGAGAAGGGTATCAGCGCCTTTTTGGTGGAGAAGGGCACCCCCGGCCTTTCCTTCGGCCCCCCTGAGGAGAAGATGGGCCTGCACGCGGCCCACACCGCCGAGGTGCGCCTCGAGGAGGTCTTCGTTCCCGAGGAGAACCTCCTGGGGGAGGAGGGGCGGGGGCTCGCCTACGCCCTGGCGGGCCTGGACTCGGGGCGCGTGGGCGTGGCGGCCCAGGCGGTGGGCATCGCCCGGGGGGCCTACGAGATCGCCAGGGCCTACGCCGACCAAAGGGAGCAGTTTGGGAAGAAGCTGAGGGAGCACCAGGCCATCGCCTTCAAGATCGCCGACATGCACGTGAGCCTCGAGGCGGCCCGGGCCCTCACCCTGAGAGCGGCGGAGAAGAAGGACCGGGGGGAGCGCTTCACCCTCGAGGCCAGCGCCGCCAAGCTCTTCGCCAGCCGGGTGGCCGTGGAGGTGACCCGGGAGGCCGTCCAGGTTCTGGGCGGTTACGGCTACCACCGGGACTACCGGGTGGAGCGCTACTACCGGGACGCCAAGGTCACGGAGATCTACGAGGGGACCTCGGAGATCCAGCGCCTGGTCATCGCCCGGGAGCTTTACCGCTAAAGTACCCCGCCGCGGCGAAAGCCGCGGCGGGGGCCCCAAAAGGCCATTCCTAGCCCTGGTTTGGGCTTCCTGTGCTGCAGAACCAAAGTGCGGGCACTTAGCCCCCTTTCCTTTCTCCATATCCGGGGATTAGGGTGGAAAAGGTATGCTCCGCCGCCTCCTTGGCCTCTCCCGCCCCCTCTACTGGCTTTACGAGAAGCGCCTCCTGAAAGAGGTGAAAAAGGGCCCCATGCCCCGGCACCTGGGCCTCATCCTGGACGGAAACCGCCGCTACGCCCGGGCTTTGGGGCTTGCCCCCACCCAGGGACACGAGTTCGGGGTGCAGAAGGCCTACGAGGTCCTGGAGTGGTGCCTGGAGATGGGGATCAGAACGGTCACCGTCTGGGTCTTCTCCACCGAGAACTTCCGGCGCTCCCCCGAGGAGGTGGAGGCCCTCATGGGCCTTTTCGTGCGGGAGGCGGAGAGGATGGCGGAGGACCACCGCATCCTGGAAAACCAGGTCCAGGTGCGCCTCATCGGGCGGCGGGAGGGGTTCTCCCCGGAGGTGCGGGCAGCCATGGAGCGCCTCGAGGCCCGGACCCGGCACCACCAGGGCATGGTCCTCAACATCGCCATGGGCTACGGAGGGCGGGAGGAGATCGTGGACGCCGTGAAGAGCCTTCTCCTGGAGGCCGAGGAGCGGGGCCTTTCCCCCAAGGAGGTGGCCGAGGCCCTCACCGCCGAGGAGATCGGCAAAAGGCTTTACACGGCCGGCCTTCCCGACCCCGACTTCATCATCCGCACCTCGGGGGAGATTAGGCTTTCCGGCTTCCTCCTCTGGCAGTCGGCCTACTCGGAGTTCTACTTCGCCGATGTGCTGTGGCCCGAGTTCCGCAAGATAGACTTCCTCCGCGCCCTCAGGAGCTACCAGGCCCGGGAGAGGCGGTTTGGGCGTTGACAAAAGGAGAGGCTTCGTATATCCTTACCCCCAAGATGCTGGCCCGTGAGAAAAAACTCGGTCGCCGGGGGTTAGGATAGCCCTCTAAGGGTTTCCCTATCCCCCGGCCCGAGTTCGGGCCGGTTTTCGTTTAGGGAGGGGCGCATGCGGGAATGGAAGATTATAGACTCCACCTTGAGGGAAGGCGAGCAGTTTGAAAGGGCCAACTTTTCCACCCAGGACAAGATAGAGATCGCCAAGGCCCTGGACGAGTTTGGGATTGAGTACATTGAGGTCACCACCCCCATGGCCTCCCCCCAGTCCCGCAAGGACGCCGAGGTCCTGGCCTCCTTGGGCCTCAAGGCCAAGGTGGTGACCCACATCCAGACCCGGCTGGACGCCGCCCAGGTAGCGGTGGAAACGGGGGTCCAGGGGATTGACCTCCTCTTTGGCACCAGCAAGTACCTGCGGGCGGCCCACGGCCGGGACATCCCCCGGATCATTGAGGAGGCCCGGGAGGTGATCGCCTACATCCGGGAAAAGGCCCCCCACGTGGAGGTGCGCTTCTCCGCCGAGGACACCTTCCGCTCCGACGAGCACGACCTCCTGACCATCTACCAGGCCGTCGCCCCCTACGTGGACCGGGTGGGCCTGGCGGACACCGTGGGCATCGCCACCCCCCGGCAGGTCTACGCCCTGGTGCGGGAGGTGCGGCGGGTGGTGGGGCCCGAGGTGGACATTGAGTTCCACGGCCACAACGACACGGGGTGCGCCATCGCCAACGCCTTTGAGGCCATAGAGGCCGGGGCCACCCACGTGGACACCACCATTCTGGGGATTGGGGAGCGGAACGGCATCACCCCCTTGGGAGGGTTTCTGGCCCGCATGTACACCCTCCAGCCCGAGTACGTGAGCCGGAAGTACAAGCTGGACATGATCCCCGAGCTGGACCGGATGATCGCCAGGATGGTGGGGGTGGAGATCCCCTTCAACAACTACATCACCGGGGAGACCGCCTTCAGCCACAAGGCGGGGATGCACCTGAAGGCCATCTACCTGAACCCCGAGTCCTACGAGCCCTACCCTCCCGAGGTCTTCGGGGTCAAGCGGAAGCTCATTATCGCCTCCAAGCTCACGGGCCGCCACGCCATCAAGGCCAGGGCGGAGGAGCTAGGCCTCCACTACGGGGAGGAGGAGCTCCACCGGGTCACCCAGCACATCAAGGCCCTGGCGGACCGGGGGCAGCTGACCCTCGAGGAGCTGGACCGGATCCTGAGGGAGTGGATCACGGCATGAGGCTAGATCTGGCGGAACTCTTCCTCGGTGAGGCCGATGTCCTTGAGAATGCCTAGGAACGTGCCTTTCTTGAGCTCCTTGCGGTGGAAGGGGACCACGGTGCGCCGCCCGTCGGGGTGCAGGAAGACGCGGTGGCTACCTTTTCCCCCGGCCTCTTCAAAACCCAAGCGTTTCAGCTTGCGCACCACCTCTTCGGGTCTAGGCGGCATTTACGTGGACTTCCACCCACTCCTCATCGGGTTCAGGGATGGGGAGGTTTCTAGCCCGAAGGGCTTCCAACATGGCCTCGAGGGCTTCCAGGACGTTTTGGATGGCCTCTTCCCGCGTGTCCCCGTCGGAGCGCACCCCGGGTACCGCGGGGACCTCGGCGAGCCAAACCCCGGGCTCCTCGGGATCGGGGTAAACCCGGATCCAGTACCGGCCCATAGCCGCATTATAGAAGGTAAGGGAGGGCGAAGATGCCCCAAACCTTAGCGGAAAAGATCCTCTCCCACAAGGTGGGAAGGCCGGTGGAGGCGGGGGAGCTTCTGGTGGTGGAGGTGGACCAGGTGATGGTGGTGGACTCCATCGCCGGGAGCTTCTTCAAGCGCCTGGACTACCTGGGGGCCACGCCCCGCTACCCGGAAAGGGTCTCCATCGTCATAGACCACGTGGCCCCGGCGGCCAACCTCGAGGTGGCCAAGGCCCAGAAGGAGATCCGGGAATGGGGAAAGAGGCATGGCATCCGGGTCTTTGACGTGGGCCGGGGGGTGTGCCACCAGGTCCTCATAGAGGAAGGGCTCGCCCAGCCGGGCTGGATTGTGGTGGGCTCGGACAGCCACTCCACCACCTACGGGGCGGTGGGGGCCTTCGGCACGGGGATGGGGGCCACGGACATCGCCCTGGCGGCCGCTTCGGGCCGCACCTGGCTTCGGGTCCCCGAGAGCGTCAAGGTGGTCTTCCGGGGAAGCCTCCCCAGGGGGGTCACGGCCAAGGACGCCGCCCTGGAGATGGTGCGCCGCCTCACGGCGGAGGGGGCCACCTACATGGCGGTGGAGATTCACCTCCTGGACGGGGCCGAGGCTCTCACAAGGGGCGAGCGCATGACCCTGGCCAACCTCACCGTGGAGGCCGGGGCCAAGGCGGGCCTGGTGGTGCCCAGCGGGGAGATCCTGGAGATGTACCAGGTCCCCGACTGGCTCTACCCCGACCCCGACGCCCGCTACCGGGAGGTGGTGGAGATAGACCTTTCCTCCCTCACCCCCAGGGTTTCCGTGCCCTTTTACGTAGACAACGTCCACGAAGTGGCCGAGGTCAGGGGCAAGCGGGTGGACCAGGTCTTCATCGGCACCTGCACCAACGGGCGCATTGAGGACCTGAGGGCCGCCGCCGAGGTGTTGAAGGGGCGGCGCGTGGCCCCCGGGGTGCGGCTTCTGGTGGTGCCCGCCTCCAGCCAGGTCCTGGAGGAGGCCGCCAGGGACGGCACCCTCCTCACCCTCCTCGAGGCCGGGGCCACCATCGGCACCCCGGGGTGCGGTCCCTGCATGGGGCGGCACATGGGGGTTCTGGCCCCCGGGGAGGTCTGCGTCTCCACCTCCAACCGCAACTTCCGCGGGCGCATGGGGGCTCCGGACGCCGAGATCTACCTGGCGAGCCCCAGGGTGGCCGCCGCCAGCGCCGTGGCCGGGTACATCGCCACGCCGGAGGATCTGGATGCGGGAAGCCTGGCGTAGCTTTAAGAAGGAGGTCTTGGAGGAGTGCCGAAAGGAGGTCTATGCCTAAGGTTTTCAAGTTCGGCGACCACATCAACACCGACGACATCCTGCCCGGCAAGTACGCCCCCTTCATGGTGGGGGAGGACCGGTTCCACCTCTACGCCTTCGCCCACCTGCGGCCCGGCTTCGCCCAGGAGGTGCGGCCGGGGGACATCCTGGTCTTTGGGCGAAACGCCGGGCTTGGCTCTAGCCGCGAGTACGCCCCGGAGGCCCTGAAGCGCCTGGGGATCCGGGCGGTCATCGCCAAGAGCTACGCCCGCATCTTCTTCCGCAACCTGGTGAACCTGGGCATCGTTCCCTTTGAGTCGGAGGAGGTGGTGGATGCGCTAGAGGACGGGGACGAGGTGGAGCTGGACCTGGAAGGGGGGGTTTTGTTTAGGGGAGAGGAGCGTTTCCCGCTCAGGCCCCCGCCCCCCTTCCTCCTGGAGGCCCTCAAGGAGGGTTCCCTCCTGGACTACTACAAGAAGCACGGGCGCTTCCCGGGGGAGTAGACTTGAGGCATGGAGGACCTGGAGATCACCTGTCCGGTGTGCGGCGAGGTCAGCGTGGCGCTGGCCGAGGATCTGGAGACCCTCGAGGTGGGGGACGTGCTGGAGTGCGAGGCCTGCGGGGCCTTTTTGGAGGTGGTCTCCCTGGACCCCCTGGAGCTGGAGGTCTCGGAGGGCGGTCTGGAGGGCTTCTTCGTGGACTGCCCCCGGTGCGGCTACACCTTGGAGGTTTCCGAGGAGGAGGCGGGGCAGGAGGTGGAGTGCCCCGAGTGCGGTTTCCGCTTTGTGCCTGACTGGAGCGAGGTAGAGGAGGTAGAGGAGGACGAAGAATGACGGCCACTTGCCCTGAGTGCGGCGCGGAGCTTAGGCTGGAGAACCCGGAACTGGGCGAGCTCGTGGTCTGTGAGGAGTGCGGGGCGGAGCTGGAGGTGGTCTCCCTGGACCCCCTGCGCCTGGAGCCCGCCCCCGAGGAGGCCGAGGACTGGGGGGAGTGAGCCCCCCGCTGAGCCGGGGCCGGACAGAGTCCGGCTTCACCCCTTAAGCCGCCATGCTGGCCATCCTTTACGACCGCATCCGCCCCGACGAGAAGATGCTCTTTGAGCGGGCCGAGGCCCTGGGCCTCCCCTTCAAAAAGGTCTACGTCCCCGCCCTGCACATGGTGCTGGGGGAGAGGCCCAAGGAGCTGGAAGGGGTCACCGTGGCCCTGGAGCGGTGCGTGAGCCAAAGCCGCGGCCTGGCCGTGGCCCGCTACCTGACCGCTTTGGGCATCCCCGTGGTCAACCGGCCCGAGGTCATAGAGACCTGCGGGGACAAGTGGGCCACCAGCGTCGCCCTGGAGCGGGCGGGCCTGCCCCAGCCCAAGACCGCCCTCCTCACCGAGGCCGAGGAGGCCCTTAAGCTCATGGAGGCCTGGGGCTACCCCGTGGTCCTAAAGCCGGTGATCGGGAGCTGGGGGCGCCTCCTCGCCAAGATCACGGACCGGGAGGCGGCGGAGGCCATCTTGGAGCACAAGGAGGTCCTGGGAGGCTTCCAGCACCAGCTCCTTTACATCCAGGAGTACGTGAAGAAGCCCGGCCGGGACATCAGGGTCTTCGTGGTGGGGGAGAGGGCCATCGCCGCCATCTACCGCAGGAGCCAGCACTGGATCACCAACACCGCCCGGGGCGGGCAGGCGGAAAACTGCCCCGTCACCCCCGAGATCGCCGAGCTTTCGCTGCGGGCCGCCCAGGCGGTGGGGGGCGGGGTAGTGGCCATAGACCTCTTTGAGTCGGAGAGGGGCCTTCTGGTCAACGAGGTGAACCACACCATGGAGTTCAAGAACTCCGTGCACACCACGGGGGTGGATATCCCGGGGGAGATCCTGAGGTATGCCTGGGAGGTGGCCGGTGGCTAGGAAGACCCTTTCCATCGTGGGGGCCTCGGGGTACGCCGGGGGGGAGTTTCTGCGCCTCGCCCTTTCCCACCCCTATCTGGAAGTAAAGCAGGTGACCTCGAGGCGCTTCGCCGGGGAGCCCGTTCACTTCGTCCACCCCAACCTGCGAGGACGCACGAGCCTCAAGTTCGTTCCACCGGAAAAGCTGGAGCCCGCCGACATCCTGGTCCTGGCCCTTCCCCACGGGGTTCTGGCCCGGGAGTTTGACCGCTACGCTTCCCTCGCCCCCATCCTGGTGGACCTCTCCGCCGACTTTCGCCTCAAGGACCCGGACCTTTACCGGAAGTACTACGGGGAGCACCCCAGGCCCGAGCTCCTGGGCCGCTTCGTCTACGCCGTTCCTGAGCTCTACCGCGAGGCCTTGAGGGAGGCCGACTGGATGGCCGGGGCAGGGTGCAACGCCACGGCCACCCTCCTGGGGCTCTACCCCCTCCTCAAGGGGGGCGTGCTGAAGCCCTCCCCCATCTTCGTCACCCTTCTCATCTCCACCTCGGCGGCGGGGGCCGAGCCCAGCCCCGCCAGCCACCACCCCGAGCGGGCGGGCTCTATCCGGGTCTACAAGCCCACGGGCCACCGCCACACGGCGGAGGTGGTGGAGAACCTTCCCGGCAGGCCCGAGGTCCACCTGACCGCCATCGCCACCGACCGGGTGCGGGGCATCCTCATGACCGCCCAGACCTTTCTGCAGGACGGCTGGAGCGAAAGGGACGTGTGGCAGGCCTACCGGGAGGCCTACGGGGCCGAGCCCTTCGTGCGGCTGGTCAAGCAGAAGAAGGGGGTCCACCGCTACCCCGACCCCCGCTTCGTCCAGGGCACCAACTACGCCGACATCGGCTTTGAGCTGGAGGAGGACACCGGCAGGCTGGTGGTTATGGTGGCCATAGACAACCTGGTGAAGGGCACGGCGGGCCACGCCCTCCAGGCCCTCAACATCCGCCTGGGCCTTCCCGAGACCCTGGGGTTGGACTTCCCCGGCCTGCACCCCTGAATCTAGGAGGCTTGCCCATGATCGTGGTCAAGGTAGGCGGCGCGGAGGGCATAGACTACGAGGCCGTGGCCAAGGACGCGGCCTCCTTGTGGAAGGAGGGCCAGAGGCTTCTTCTGGTGCACGGAGGGAGCGCGGAGACCAACAAGGTGGCCGAGGCCCTGGGCCACCCTCCCCGGTTCCTCACCCACCCCGGGGGCCAGGTGAGCCGCCTCACGGACCGGAGGACCCTGGAGATCTTCATCATGGTCTACGCCGGTCTGGTCAACAAGCGCCTGGTGGAACTTCTCCAGAAGGAGGGCGTGAACGCCCTGGGGCTTTCCGGCCTGGACGGGAGGCTTCTTGTGGGCCGCCGCAAGACCGCCGTCAAGTACGTGGAAGACGGCAAGGTCAAGATCCACCGGGGGGACTACACGGGCACCGTGGAGGAGGTCAACAAGGCCCTTCTGGACCTCCTCCTCGGCCAAGGGTATCTGCCCGTCATCACCCCGCCCGCCCTTAGCTACGAGGGGGAGGCCATCAACACCGATGGGGACCAGATCGCGGCCCTTCTCGCCCGGGTCTTTGGGGCGGAGGCCCTGGTCTACCTCTCCAACGTGCCGGGCCTCCTGGCCCACTACCCCGACGAGGCCTCCCTGGTGCGGGAGATCCCGGTGGAGAGGGTAGAGGACCCCGAGTACCTGGCCCTGGCCCAGGGGCGGATGAAGCGGAAGGTCATGGGGGCGGTGGAGGCGGTGAAGGGCGGGGTGAAGCGGGTGATCTTCGCCGACGCCCGGGTGGAAAACCCCATAAGGCGGGCCCTTTCCGGGGAAGGTACCGTGGTACGCTAGACCCATGGCGCGGTTCGCCCTGGTCCTCCACGCCCATCTCCCCTATGTGCGCTCCCACGGCCTGTGGCCCTTCGGGGAGGAAACCCTCTACGAGGCCATGGCCGAGACCTACCTGCCCCTCTTGAGGGCCTTGGAAAGGCTCTGGCAGGAGGGGGTGGAGGCCCGCTTCACCCTGGGCATCACCCCCATCCTGGCGGAGCAGCTGGGCGACGCCAAGGTGAAGGCGGGCTTCCAGGCCTACGCCAAGGACCGCCTGGAGCGGGCCCAGAGCGACTACCTGCGCTACCAGGGCACCGAGCTGGAGAAGAGCGCCCGCCACCAGGTGGCCTTCTGGGAACTTACCCTGGACTACTTCCACCATCTGGGCGGGGACACCCTCCAGGCTTTCCGCCGGGCCCAGGACCGGGGGCAGGTGGAGCTGATCACCTCCAACGCCACCCACGGCTACTCCCCCCTCCTGGGGTACGACGAGGCCCTGTGGGCCCAGGTGAAGACCGGGGTGGCCGTCTACCGCCGCCACTTCGCCAAGGACCCCATGGGCTTTTGGCTCCCCGAGATGGCCTACCGGCCCAGGGGGTACTGGAAGCCCCCGGTGGAAGGGGCCAGGGAGGGTCTCAGGGCGGGGGTGGACGAGCTTTTGATGCGGGCCGGCATCCGCTACACCTTCGTGGACGCCCACCTGGTGCAGGGAGGGGAGGCCCTTTCCCCTTATGGGGAGGCCTCCTTGGCCCAGGTGGAGAGCGCCGAGGCCACCTACTACGTGCATGAGCTGGAGTCGGGCCTCCGGGTTCTCGCCCGCAACCGGGAGACCACCCTCCAGGTGTGGAGCGCCGACCACGGCTACCCCGGGGAGGGGCTTTACCGGGAGTTCCACCGCAAGGACCCGGTTTCCGGGCTCCACCACTGGCGGGTCACCCACCGCAAAGCCGACCTTGCCGCCAAGGCCCCCTACGACCCCGAGGCGGCCTTCGCCAAGGCCAAGGAGCACGCCGAGCACTTCGTGGGCCTTGTGGCCCGCCTGGCCCAGGGGCGGCCCGAGGGGGTCATCCTCTCCCCCTACGACGCCGAGCTTTTCGGCCACTGGTGGTACGAGGGGGTGGCCTGGCTGGAGGAGGTCCTGCGCCGCCTATCCCGCCTCCCGGGGGTGAAGGCCGTGACCGCCAGGGAGGCGGTCCAGGGGAAGGCGGTGCGGGCCCGTCTGCCCGAGGGTTCCTGGGGCCGGGGCGGGGACCACCGGGTCTGGCTCAACGAGAAGACTCTGGACTACTGGCGAAAGGTCTACCGGGCGGAAAGGGCCCTGATGGAGGAGGCCCGCCGGGGCAACCTCTCCCACCGCCACCTCCGCCAGGCCATGCGGGAGCTTCTCCTCCTCGAGGCCTCCGACTGGCCCTTCCTCATAGACACCGGCCAGGCGGAGGCCTACGCCAGGGAGCGCTATGAAGGGCACGCCGAGGCCTTCTTCCGCATCCTGCGGGGGGTTTCCGAGGAGGAGCTGAAGGCCCTGGAGGAGCGGGACAACCCCTTCCCCGAGGCCGACCCCAGGCTCTACCTGGAGGGAGCTCTGCCCCACTCTGCCCACGAGCCCGGGGGGATAGGATAAGGGCGTGGCGCGGCACGCCGTGTTGCAGTTCCGGCCGGAGAAGTCCCGGCTGAAGGAGAGCCTCCTTCGCCTTCGGGCCCACCTGGAGGCCCTCTGCCCCCACGCCCCCGAGGTGGTGGTCCTGCCCGAGGCCGCCCTCACCGGCTACTTCCTCCAGGGGGGGGTTAGGGAGCTGGCCCTGACCCGGCACGAGCTTCTGGAGCTTTTCTCCGAGCTTCACCAAGCGCTGGGCTGGGAGGGGCTTTTGGACGTGGTGGTGGGCTTTTACGAGCGGGACGGAGGGGCCTATTACAACAGCGCCGCCTACCTGGAGCTTCCCCATCGCGTGGTCCACGTCCACCGCAAGGTCTTCCTCCCCACCTACGGCGTGTTTGACGAGGAGCGCTACCTGGCCCGGGGAAGCCGGGTGGCGGCTTTTAGCACCCGCTTTGGCCGGGCGGCCATCCTCATCTGCGAGGACTTCTGGCACTCCATCACCGCCGCCATCGCCGCCTTGGACGGGGCCGAGGTCATCTACGTTCCGGCGGCGAGCCCGGCCCGGGGGTTCCAGGGTGAGCGGCCGGAGAACGTGGAGCGCTGGCGCAACCTGGCCCGGGCGGTGGCGGCGGAGCACGGGGTTTACGTGGTCCTGGCCAGCCTGGTGGGCTTTGAGGGGGGGAAGGGGATGAGCGGGGGAAGCCTGGCGGTGGGGCCCGATGGGCGGGTTCTGGCCGAGGCGCCCCTCTTTGAGGAGGCCGCCCTCCTCTTCGCCCTGGACCGGGAGCGCATTCCCCCGGTGCGCTACGACGCCCCCCTGCTTTCCGACCTCGAGGCCAGCCTCCCCCTCCTCCTCCCCGACCTGGAGCGGTTGGCCAAGAGGGGTCTTAAGGAGGTGCCATGAGGGTGATTGAGGCCTCGAGGCTCGGCGAAAGCCTGGAGCTCAACTGGCCCCTGGTGGCCGATTTCCTCACCCGCTTCATCCGGGAGGAGCTAGCCTGGCGGGGATATGAGAAGGCCATCGTGGCCGTGTCCGGGGGCGTGGACTCCGCCACCACCCTGGCCCTGGCCGTGCGGGCCCTGGGGCAGGACCGGGTCCACGCCCTCTTCCTGCCCCACCGGGACTCGAGTCCCCTCTCCCGGGAGCACGCCTACCTGGTGGCCGAGACCTTCGGCGTCGCTTTGGAGGAGGTGGACATCACCCCCATGGTGGAGGCCTACGCCGCCCTGACCCCGGACCTCACGCCCCACCGCAAGGGCAACGTCATGGCCCGGACGCGGATGGTGGTCCTCTTTGACAAGTCCCAGGCCTACCAGGCCCTCCCCCTGGGCACGGGCAACAAGACGGAAAGGCTTTTCGGCTACTATACCTGGCACGGCGACGACACCCCGCCCGTGAACCCCCTGGGGGACCTCTACAAGACCCAGGTCTGGCGGCTCGCCGAGTACCTGGGGGTGCCGGAGGCGGTGGTGAAGAAGCCCCCCACCGCCGACCTCATCCCCGGCCAGACGGACGAGGCCGATCTGGGGGTGCGCTACCTGCGGGCCGACGTCATCCTGGAGCACTACCTGAAGGGCTACCCCGACGGCTACCTCCTGGGCCTGGGCTTCACCGAGGAGGAGATCCGGCGGGTCAAGGAGGGGGTGAACCGCACCCACTGGAAGCGGGCCCTCCCCACCGTGGCCCTCCTCTCCTCCACGGCCATCGGGGAGTTTTACCTGAGGCCTTTGGACTACCGGCCATGAGCGACCAGGAGCTCAAAACCTACCTGAGTCGGGCCAAGACCATCGCCGTTCTCGGCGCCCACAAGGACCCAAGCCGCCCCGCCCACTACGTGCCCCGCTACCTCTTGGAGAGAGGCTACCGCATCCTGCCCGTGAACCCCCGCCTCGCCGGGGAGGAGCTTTTTGGGGCAAAGGTGGCGGCGAGCCTTCTGGAGCTTCAGAGCCCCGTGGACATCCTGGACGTCTTCCGCCCGGGGGAGGCCCTCATGGCCCACCTTGAGGAGATCCTGGCCCTCAGGCCCGGCCTGGTCTGGCTCCAGTCGGGCATCCGCAACCCGGCCTTTGAAGAACGGGTTCGGGAGGCGGGTATCCCCCTGGTGGCGGACCGGTGCCTCATGGTGGAGCACAGGCGCCTCTTCTTTGGCTCCATTCCCCTCTAGCGTGAAAGCCTGGCAGGAGGCCCTTCTCGCCTGGTACCGGAAGCACGCCCGCCCCTTGCCCTGGCGGGGGGAGAAGGACCCCTACCGCATCCTGGTCTCCGAGGTCCTCCTCCAGCAGACCCAGGTCCGGCAGGCCATTCCCTACTACCGCCGCTTCCTCCAGCGCTTCCCCACCCTGAAGGCCCTGGGAGAGGCCCCTCTGGAGGAGGTCCTGAGGGTGTGGCAGGGGGCGGGCTACTACCGGAGGGCGGTCCACCTGCACCGCCTGGCCCAGCAGGTGGAGGCCCTACCCCAAAGCTTCGCCCAGCTCAAAGGCCTTCCCGGCCTCGGCCCCTACACCGCGGCGGCGGTGGCCTCCATGGCTTTCGGGGAGCGGGTGGCGGCGGTGGACGGCAACGTGCGCCGGGTCCTCGCCCGCCTCTTCGCCTTGGAAGGCGCCTCGCCCAAGGCCCTCCAGGGGTTGGCCCAGAGCCTTATGCCGGAGGAGGCCCACCCCGGGGAGTGGAACCAGGCCCTCATGGAGCTTGGGGCCACGGTCTGCCTCCCCAGGAAGCCCCTCTGCGGGGCCTGCCCCCTGGCCTCCCGCTGCCGGGGGAAGGAGGCCCCGGAGCGCTACCCCCTCCCGCAAAGGCGAAAGGTCAGGGAAGAGCGCCTAGCGGCTCTGGTCCTCCTGGGGCGGAAGGGGGTTTACCTGGAAAGGCTGGAAGGGCGCTTCCAGGGGCTTTACGGCGTCCCCCTTTTCCCGGCCGAGGAGCTTCCCGTGAGGGCGGAGGCCCTGGGGGTGGCCCCCCGGTTGCTGGGAGAGGTCCGCCACGCCTTAACCCACAGGAGGCTCCTTGTGGAGGTCCACGGGGCCTTCTGGGAGGGGGAAGGGGAGGACCCCTGGAAAAGGCCTCTACCCAAGCTCATGGAGAAGGTGCTCCGCCAGGCGCTTCCCCTCCTCGCTCATGAGGGCGTAGTCCCCCTCCCGCACGCAAAGCCCCACGGCGTAGAGCCCTTCTAGGCGTTTGAGGCGGAAGGTCCCTTCCTCCCACTCCTCCGGGTGGAAGGCCAGGTAGCGCACCCGGTAGCCCGGGGTGCTGGGGGTCTCGGGCACGCTTCCCTCCCGCTCCACGAAGCGGAAGCCCAGCGAGAGGAGGTCCTCCAGGAGGTCCGGGTAGCTGGCCTCGGAAAGCCGCCCCGCCTCCTCCTCCACCTCTCCTATAAGGAGCCTGGCCCCGAGGAAGCTCCCCACCGCCAGGACCACCCTGTCCGCCAGGGCGGGGGGGCCTTCCCAGGTGCGCACCCCCACCGCCCGCTCCCCGTCCAGAAGGAGGCCCGTGGCCGTGGCCTGGAAGAGGTGGAGGTTCCTTTCCCCCTCCAGGAGGTACTTGGCCCGGGCGTGGAAGGCCCAGACCCGGGGGTCTTTGGGGTCGTAGGCCCTTTCCAGGAGGCTTCCTTTGGGGAAGGGGGGCCTTGGGGGGAGGAAGGGCATCATGACCGAGTCCAGGCTTTGGGTGAGAAGGCCCACCCGCACGCCTTGGGAGGCCAGGCGAAAGGCCGCCTCGGCCCCCGAGAACCCGGCGCCCACGATGAGGACCTGGTACCTGTTCATAGAAAAAAGGCCCCAGAGGGGCCATCTGGCGGGCCGTGAAGGACTCGAACCTCCAACCCCCGGTTTTGGAGACCGGTGCTCTGCCAGTTGAGCTAACGGCCCCCGCCTTGAGGGATTGTAGCACACCTTGGCCCAGGGGCCAAGCCGGGGGGGCTTGATGCCCGGGAAGGCCCCTCTCTTGGGCCAAGAGGATGTGGCGTTGGCACACGCCCTAGACCACGGCGAGCTCCCGAGGGGACGGAAGCGGCCCCACCCCCAAGACCTCCACCCTCCCCGCCACGGGATAGATGCGCAGGGCGTCCTGGCCCAGGTCCAAAAGCCGCCTCGCCCGGGCGCGCAGGTCCTCTAAGAGCTTTTCGTCCAGGTAGCACTCAAACACGGAGAGCTGGACCCGCTCCCCATAGCTTTTGAGCAGATTGGCCAGCTTAATCCTGCGGGTGTCGTCGGGGATGTCATACGCCACAGCGTAAAGGCGTTTTGCCATGGGTCTAGACTATCCGAAACACCCGGCAGTCGCAATCCCCTTACGGGGCTAAGTGGTTTGCAACTAATCATGACAGTCATTGGGCTGCTGCATCACTGTTGGTCGCAATCCCCTTACGGGGCTAAGTGGTTTGCAACGCGATGGAGAACGTGCGGGACACGATTGGCCCGCACGCGTCGCAATCCCCTTACGGGGCTAAGTGGTTTGCAACGAGGTGGTGTTCGGCTACGAGGGGGCCCTTCCCCCCGAGGTCGCAATCCCCTTACGGGGCTAAGTGGTTTGCAACTTTACCCCCCTAAGAACGCCGTTCTGGACGGCGCTGCCAGAGAGGGGTTTGTGAGAAAGATGAAGCTTGGAATATGCATGGGACGAATAACGGGGATTTTCGGGGGTTTATGCCGATGAACACACGCAGGAGAGAGGGCCGATGAGAAGGAGAAAACGCATATTGCCCATCCCCAAGGGAAGAACTGGCTTTCAAGGTCCCCACCCGGAGGTCCGGGTTAGGGGGAGTATAGCACACACCGCAACGTTGAACCAGGTCAAAATATGGGCCAAAAGGCGGCCTGGCAAAGGGGCTTTGATTTTCAAAGCGCAAGAAGGGCCAGTTGCATCGTAATTTTGCTGACAAGTATAGTAAAGGCCCGCCTTATCGCCAAAGGTAAAAGGGCGTGTAGTGCCCCCGTTCCAAAAGGGCGGCCTTCAGGCGCTGGGCCTGGAGCTCTATCATCTCCCCCAGGGGTTTGCGGAAGCCCAAGGGGTGGGCTACCTCCTCCAGGAAGCGGCCCTCCAAGAGCTCTATGAGCCGCCTCCGGCCCTCCTCGTTCAGGTACACGCCTCCTTCCCTGGCTTCGGCGTGGGCTGGGGTGAGGTGCCCCCTCCGGAAGGCGGAGAGGACCACGGCGTCCACCACGGGCACCCGGAACTCCTCCATCAGGTCCAGGGCCAAGGCGGGGCTCCGCCGCCCCTCGGCGTGGAGGAAGCCCACCTCGGGGTGGAGCCCCGCCAGGCGCACCGCCACCAGAACACGCCCCAAGAGGAGGGCGTAGCCGTAGGAGAGGGCGGCGTTCACCGGGTCCCTAGGGGGCCTGCGGGTGCGCCCCCCAAAGCCTTGGGCGGCGAGGAGGCGGCCTAACCCCTGGAAGTAGGCCCGGCTTCCTTCCCCCTCCGCCCCCCGGAGGCTCTCCAGCCTCTGGGCCTCTCCGGCCCGGGCGAGGGCCTGGGCCACCTCCTCGGCCTCGGGAAGGCCGTGGCGCAGGAGGAGGGCCTGGGCCGAGCGGAGTTTCCCCAGGACGAAGGCCCGGGCCAGGGGAAGGGCCTCGGCCCCAAACGGGGCCCGGAGGTGGGCCGGGTGGGGGTCGGGGAAGGCCCCCGCCACCCCGTAGAGAAAGCCCTCCAGGGAGAGGAAGAAGACCGGCGCCCCCTGCCGGAGGAGGAAGACCAGGGCGGGGGTGGAGAGGCGCACGTTGCCCCAAAGGGCCACCCGGCGCACCTGACGGGCGGGGAAGTCGGCCAGGGTAATCCCGTCCTTCTCAAGGAGGAGGCGGCCTGCCCTGAGTCTCAGGGTGGCCCCCTGGTGGGTGAGGTGTAGGGTCATCAGAAGAGGGGCCAGGGGGGAAGGGGCCTCAGGCGCTCGTCCAGCCCGGCGAGGAAGTCCCGCAGGCGCTCGTAGTCCTCCCGCTCCACAGGCTTCGTGCCGTGGGCCAAGATGCTCCCGTGCCGCTTCTGGAGGAGGGCCTGGAGCCGGTTCTTCTCTCCGTAGAGGCGCTGGGCTAGGGTGCCCCGCTGGCCGAAGGCCAGGTCCAAGTCAAAGGCCGCCTCGAGGAGCTCCATGAGGCCTCTGGGCTTCAGAATGCGCTCCCTAAGGCTTTCTGGGAAGTCCTCGGGCCAGGTCTTGGGGTCCTTCAGGGTGAAGCCCAGGCGCTCCTGGAGGTCGGCCTCCACGGCCAGCTCCAGGGCGCGGTAGAGGCGGGCCAGGGCGTCGTCAAAGCGGCCCAAGGCGGCCCGGCGCTCGGCGTTGGCCAGGAGGTCCTGGAGGAGGGGGAAGGTGGGCTTTTCCCCGGCCTCCACGATGCTTTGTAGATGGGGAAGGAGGGCTTCCAGGCCCTTCAGGACCCGCACCTTGCCCCCGTGCCCCCAGGCCTCGGCCACGGCCAGGGCCACGGGGAGGTGGGCGGAAAGCCGGTTTAGGGCCTCCTGGTGCCGGAAGCGGTCCCACTCCATGAGGCCCTCCACCACCCCCTGCATGGCCCGGTAGAAGCGGGCCTCGGAAGGGGAGAGGGGGCGGCTTAGGAGGCTTTCCAACTCAGAGAGGGCCATGCCCAGGTTCAGGGCGTTCCAGGCCCGGGTGAAGCCCGCCCACTCCCGGAGGCCAAAGCGGGCCGTGGGGTCCTCCAGGAGGCGGAGCCTTTCGTGCCCGGAGAGGACCCGGCCCGTCTCTGGGTCCCGCCGTTCCCCGCCCACGTAGCTGAAGACCACCCCCCGCCCCGTGAGGGCCAGGGTGAGGCCCGCCGCCATGGGCTTGGTGCCCCCGGTGAGGTCGGCCACGATGGCCTTCGCCTCCCACTCCAGGGCCTTCCTCAGGGCGAGGAGGGCCTTCTGGTAGGCCTCGAGGAGGCTTTCCGCGTCCTCCAGGAGAAGGGTGTGGTGGCGGAAGGAGGCCCCGTAGTCCCTTAGAAGCTCCGCGGCCACGGGGTGGCTCGCTTGGCTGGCCAGGAAGACCACCCCCTCGGGGGCGTGCTCGGAAAGGGCCACCTCCAGGGGCTCCCGGGTGGTGCCCACGGTGAGGATGAGGACCTTCATGCCCCCATTATCGCCCGGTTAGAATGGACCCATGCGCAAGGCGGTTCTGGTCCTCTTCCTCGGCCTTGCCCTGGCCCAGCCCACCCACACCGTGGCCCCCGGGGACACGCTTTTCTCCATCGCCCGCAGGTACGGGACCACGGTGGAGGAGCTCATGCGCCTGAACGGCCTCACCTCCCCGGACCTCCAGGTGGGCCAGGTCCTGAAGCTTCCCGCCCCCTCTTCGCAGGAAGGCCCTCCCCAGGAACCCCAAGCCGAGGACTTTGACCCGGAAAGCCCCCTGGTGAAGGCGGTTCTCCGCTACCTGGGCGTGCCCTACAAGTACGGGGCCAACTCGCCCTTGAGCCTGGACTGCTCCGCCTTCGTGGCCCAGGTCTACGCCGAGCTGGGGGTGGCCCTGCCCCGGACCAGCCGGGATCAGTACCGCGCCCTGCCCGCGGCCGACACCCTGCGCCCCGGGGACCTGGTCTTCTTCAGCTTCGGGGGGAAGGACGTGGACCACGTGGGGATCTACCTGGGCCGGGGGGTCTTCGCCCACGCCAGTAGCTACGGGAGCCGGGTGGTGATAGAGAGCCTGGACGCCCCCCTCTACAAAAAGGCCTACAGGGGGGCGAGGCGGGTCCTCCAGGAGGCCAAAGGGCCCTAGGGCCAGTCCGGGACCTCTCCCCGGGCCTTCTTCAGGGCTTCCACAAGCGCCTCCCCGGGCCTCCCCTCCCCCCGGAAGGCTTCGGCCTCCCGCTCCAGCCAGGCCTCCCCCCGGCGGAAGAGGACGGCCCGGGCCTCCTTTAGGGCGGTCTCTATGAGGCTTCCCAGGGAGTAATAGGGGCTTCCCTGGGGCAGGTCGGGGTCCAGGCCCTGGCGGGCTAGGGCCCGGCCGTAAGGGGCCTCCCGGGCCTCCATAGCGCCCCCCTGGGCGAAGTAGCGGCTTAGGACCCTTCCCCAGTCTCCAACGCGGCTGTAGGGGGCCATGGCCCGGTAGGCCGCCTCCAGGTCCTCCTCGGTGTAGGGGCGGTAGCGGTCCTCGTGGACCACCAGGTGCCGGGGAAGCCTGGGCCTAGGGGGACCTTCCTCGTCCGGGACCCCCAGGGCCAGCCCCACCACGGGGAAGACCCCGGGAGGCAGGCGGAGGAGGTCCAGTAGGGCCTCGGGCTCGTTGAGGACCCCGCCGATAAAGCAGACCCCGTAGCCCAGGGCCTCGGCGGTGAGGGCCAGGTAGGCGGCGGAAAGCCCCGCGTCCAGGACGCCGAAGTGGAGGGCGGTCTTGGGCCAGGAGGCCATCCTTTCCCCCCGGTGGGCGAGGAGCCTCTCCAGGCGGTGGACGTCCGCCAGGAAGAGGAAAAACTCCGCCGCCTGCCGCACGTGCTCCTGGTCCCCGGAAAGCCGGGCGATGGCCTCCCTAAGGGCCGGGTCCCTGACCCTCAGGACGCTATAAAGCTGGGCGCTGGCGTCCGTGGGGGCCCGCTGGAGGGCGAAAAGGAGCTTCTCCAGGTCCTCCGGGGGAATGGGCACGGGCTTGAAGCGGCGCACGCTTCGCCTCTTAGCCAGGATGGGCGTGAGGTCCATGGGGGCAGGATACGGCCTTGGGCGGGCCTGTGGTCAAGCCATAGGGGCCCCTTCGTCCAAAAGGACAAGGCCTTCCCGGGCGGCCTCCCCCACAAGGCCGATCTCCCCCTTGCGGGCTTCCCACTCCTCCGGGGTGAGGGCCACGTAGTCCACGTTTCTCAGGGGAAGAAGGTGGTACAGGAGCTGGATCCGGCTCAGGTAGTCCATGCCCCGAAAAGCGGGGGAGACCACGAGGAGGTCCCAGTCGCTGTCCTCCAGGGCTTCGCCCCTGGCCCGGGAGCCAAAGAGGAGCGCCCGGGTGAGGGGGATGGGAAGCCCTTGCAGGAGCTTTCTTAAGTACCCCACCCGCGGCGAAAGCCGCGGTGGGGTACTTAGCAAGCGCTCGGCCTCGAGGCGCACCCTTTCATCATACCAGGGCCTAAAGGACCCCTAGAGGCCAAGGAAGGCCAGGTACCCCTGCCACAGGGCCTCCCCGAAGAAGAAGGCCACCACCCCTCCCAGGGCCAGGTAGGGGCCAAAGGGGATTTTCTGTCTTCTAAGGACGAGCCCAAAGGCCGCCCCCAGGAAGACGGCGAGAAGAAGCGCCAAAAAGGCGTAAAGCCCAAGCCAGGCCCCGAGGGCCCCTAAAAGCTTCACGTCCCCGTAGCCCATGGCGACCGGCTCCTCCTCTTCTTCGGGCGGGGCGGGCCGGAAGGCCCAGTAAAGCCCTCCGGCCAGGGCGAGCCCCCCGGCGGCGACGAGGCTTCCCTTCAGGCTTTCCAGAAGGTCCAGGCCCAGGGCGGGGGCCAGGAGGAGGGCCACGGGAAGGAGGGGGAGGGTGAGCCGGTCGGGGAGGACCACGGGCCTACCCGTTCTCGCCGAGAGGGCCCAGGTGAGGAAGGCCAGGGCCATCCCCACCCCGGGGCCCAGGAGGGCTCCCAAGAGGGCGGCCATGTGCACCTGGTGGGGGCCCACGGGGACCTCGGGCCTCCTCTCCCGGAAGCGCCTCAGGAAAAGCCCCCCGTACCCGGCCACCAGGCCCAGGCCCCCCGCCGCCATCAGGGCCCCGTCCAGGCTCTTCCTGAAGGGGAGAGGGAAGGCGAGGAAGTAGGAGGCGGCGAGGCCCAGGAAGAGGAGGCCGTAGGTGAGGGCGTCGGGAAGCTCGTAGGTGTCCAGGTCAATGAAGGCGAGGGCCACCAGAAAGGCGAGGAAGGCGAAGACCAAAAAGGCCATGGGGGAAGGCGGGTAGAAGAGGGCGGCCAGGAGGAAAAGGGAGCCGGTGATGGCCTCCACCAGGGGGTAGCGGGGGCTTATGGGGCTTTGGCAGTAGCGGCACCGCCCCCTTAGGGCCAGGTAGGAGAGGACGGGGACCAGGTCTTTGGGGCCCAAGCGGTGGCCACAGCTTGGGCAGTAGGAGGGGGGATAGGCCAGGGACTCCCCTTTGGGCAGGCGGCGGATGACCACGTTGAGGAAGGAGCCCACCACGAGGCCCAGGACCAGGGCGAAAAGGGGCCACATGGGGGCATTGTACCGGGACGTTCACCGGGTTTTCCCAGGCTGGAAGTATGATGCTCCCGTGACGCCGGAAGCCGCTTATCAGAACCTGTTGGAGTTCCAGAGGGAAACCGCCTACCTGGGTTCCTTAGGGGCCCTGGCCGCCTGGGACCAGCGCACCATGATCCCCAGAAAGGGGCACGGGCACCGGGCCCGGCAGATGGCCGCTCTGGCCCGCCTCCTCCACGAGCGGGCCACCGACCCCAGGATCGGGGAGTGGCTGGAGAAGGTGGAGGGGTCGTCCCTGGTGGAGGACCCCCTTTCCGATGCCGCCGTCAACGTGCGGGCCTGGCGGCGGGCCTACGAGAGGGCCCGGGCCATTCCCGAGAGGCTGGCTGTGGAGCTGGCCCAGGCCAGGAGCGAGGGGGAGACCGCCTGGGAGGCCCTGCGCCCCAGGGACGACTGGCAGGGCTTCCTGCCCTACCTCAAGCGCCTTTTCGCCCTGGCCAAGGAGGAGGCGGAGATCCTCATGGCCGTGGGGCCAGACCCCCTGGACCCCCCCTACGGGGAGCTTTACGACGCCCTCCTGGACGGCTACGAGCCCGGGGCCAGGGCGAGGGACCTCGAGCCCCTCTTCCGGGAGCTCTCCTCGGGCCTCAAGGGTCTTCTGGACCGCATCCTGGGAAGCGGGCGGAGGCCCGACGTCGGCGTCCTCCACCGCCACTACCCTAAGGAGGCCCAGAGGGCCTTCGCCTTAGAGCTCCTTCAGGCCTGCGGGTACGACCTCGAGGCCGGCCGTCTGGACCCCACCGCCCACCCCTTTGAGATCGCCATCGGCCCCGGGGACGTGCGCATCACCACCCGCTACTACGAGGACTTCTTCAACGCCGGCATCTTCGGCACCCTCCACGAGATGGGCCACGCCCTCTACGAGCAGGGCCTGCCCGAGGCCCACTGGGGCACCCCCCGGGGGGAGGCCGCCTCCTTGGGGGTCCACGAGTCCCAAAGCCGCACCTGGGAGAACCTGGTGGGCCGCTCCTTGGGCTTCTGGGAGCGCTTCTTCCCCCGGGCCAAGGAGGTCTTTTCCAGTCTGGCCGACGTGCGCCTGGAGGACTTCCACTTCGCCGTCAACGCCGTGGAGCCCTCCCTGATCCGGGTGGAGGCCGACGAGGTTACCTATAACCTCCACATCCTGGTGCGCCTGGAGCTGGAGCTGGCCCTATTCCGGGGGGAGCTTTTCCTCGAGGACCTGCCCGAGGCCTGGCGGGAAAAGTACCGGGCCTACCTGGGCGTGGCCCCAAGGGACTACAAGGACGGGGTCATGCAGGACGTCCACTGGTCGGGGGGGATGTTCGGCTACTTCCCCACCTACACCCTGGGCAACCTCTACGCTGCCCAGTTCTTCGCCAAGGCCCAGGAGGAGCTTGGGCCCTTGGAGCCCCTCTTCGCCCGCGGGGAGTTCACCCCCTTCCTGGACTGGACCAGGCGCAAGATCCACGCCGAGGGGAGCCGCTTCCGCCCCCGGGCCCTGGTGGAGAGGGTGACGGGAAGCCCCCCCGGCGCTCAAGCCTTCCTCAGGTACCTGGAGGCCAAGTACGGGGCCCTTTACGGCTTCTGAGTACCCCACCGCGGCTTTCGCCGCGGCGGGGGCCCCAGAAAAGCCCCTCCACAGCCCCGACTTGGGCACTCCATGTTGCGAAACCGAAGTGCGAGCACTTGAATACCCCGCCGTGGGGCCCCGAAAGTGCCAAGAGCCTTTGTTGGCAAAGCGGCCGGCCCTCAGCGCTTTTGGGGAAGGGCGGGGAAAAGGGCCAGGAGAAGAAGGGCGCTGGCCGCCCAGAGGGTTCCTTCCCCTTTGCCCAAGCGCTCGGCGAAGAGGCCCGCCACCGTGGGCCCCAGAGGGATTACTCCAACTCCTTCGGGGTCCAGCGGGCGCTGTCCCGCTTGCGGTACTTCTCCATGGCCTTTAGGAAGGCCTCCTCCAGGTCAATGCCCTCGCGGTTGGCCAGGGAGATGAGGACGAAGAGGAGGTCGGCCAGCTCCATGGCCAGGTCCCCCTCCTCCTCGCCGGGCTTGGGGGTCTTCCCGTGGCGGTGGGCCAGCACCCGGGCCACCTCCCCCAGCTCCTCGGTGAGGCGGGCCAGCATGAGGAGGGGCGGGAAGTAGCCCTCCTTGAACTGCCCGATCCAGGCATCCACCACCCTCTGGGCCTCCTTGAAGGTGAGCACGGCTACACCCCCTTCACGAAGGCGGCCAGGAGGCGCACCGCCCGCTCCACGTCCCGGAAGTCCACCATCTCCACCGGGGAGTGCATGTAGCGAAGGGGGATGGAGACGATCCCCGTGGGGATGCCCTCCCGCACCTTGGCCACCTCGTCGGCGTCGGTGCCAGAGTAGCTCCCGTGGGCGTGGAGGACGTAGGGGATGCCCTCCCTTTCCGCTGCCGCCTTTAGCCCCCGCAGGACCTCCTTGTCCACGAAGGGGCCCACGTCCAGCACCACCCCTTTGCCCAGCTCCGCCTCCCCCACCAGGCCCTTTTCCATGCCGGGGGTGGTGCTGTCGTGGTGGACGTCCACCACCAGGGCCAGGTCCGGGGCCTCCCGGAAGGCGGCGGTCCTGGCCCCGTAGGCCCCGATCTCCTCCTGGGCCGTGCCCACGGCCACCACCTCGCAGGGGGCCTGGTCCTTGAGGAGGCGCAGGGCCTCGAGGACCACAAAGGCCCCCAGGCGGTTGTCCAGGGCCTTGGAGACCAGGCGCTTCCCCAGAAGCCACTCCGGGGCCTGGTCCAGAACCCCCACCGCCCCCACCTCCAGATAGGCCAGGGCCTCCTCCCGGCTTTCCGCCCCGATGTCCGCGAAAAGCTCGGCCATCTCCACGGCCTTTTTCCTCTCCTCCTCCTTCAGGACGTGGATGGCCTTCCTGCCCACCACCCCGAGGACCGGCCCCTTCTTTCCCAGAAAGCGCAGGCGCTGGCCCACCAGCACCTGGGGGTCCCAGCCCCCTAGGGGCCTCAAGCGCAGGAAGCCCTTTTCCTCCACGTGGCTCACGATGACCCCAATCTCGTCCAGGTGGCCCATGAGGAGGACCTTGGGCCTTTGGCCGGGGTTGAGGCGGGCGTAGACGTTGCCGTGGCGGTCCCGCTCCGTCTCGGCGAAGGTGGAGGCCTTTTCCAGGAAGACCTGGGCCGCCTCCTCCTCAAAGCCGGAAGGCCCGGTGGCCAGAAGAAGCCTCTCCAAAAACGCCAGGTCCGGCGCGTAGTCCATGCTCCAAGCTTACAATGGCCCCGTGAAGTACCTGGCCCTCATCGCCCACGACGCCAAGAAGGAGGAGATGGTGGCCTTTGCCAAAAGGCACCGAGACCTCCTGGCCCGCTTCCCCCTCCTGGCCACCGGCACCACGGGGGCCCGGGTCCAGGAGGCCACGGGGCTTCCCGTGGAGAGGGTCCTCTCCGGCCCCCTGGGCGGGGACCAGCAGATCGGGGCCCGGGTGGCCGAGGGGCGGGTCCTGGCGGTCATCTTCCTGCAGGACCCCTTGAGCGCCAAGCCCCACGAGCCCGACGTTCAGGCCCTCATGCGGGTCTGCAACGTGCATGGGGTGCCCCTCGCCACCAACCTGGCGGCGGCGGAGGCCCTGATGGCCTGGCTCAGGGACCAGGCTGCTACGTAAATACCCCAAAAAGGCCCAGGTCCCTATACCCTCGCTTCCGGTTTCCCTCGGCCCACCAGTCCTCAGAAGCCTTCTACCGGGGCCCCCATGCTGGCCCAAGCCAGCATGGGGTGGTATCACAGGGTCTTGCGGTAGGCCAGGGCCTCGGCCACGTGGGCCTCCTCCACCCGCTCGGCGCCCGCCAGGTCGGCCACGGTTCGGGCCACCCTGAGGAGGCGGTCGTAGCTTCGGGCGGAGAGGAGGAGTTTTTTGGCGGCGGCCTGCAGGAGGGCCTCGGCCCCGGGGGTGAGGCGGAGGTGTTCCCTCAGGGCCCTTCCAGAAAGCTCTCCGTTGGGGCGGCCCTGGCGCTTCAGCATCCTCTCCCTGGCCCTAAGGACCCGCTCCCGCACCGCCTCGGTGCTCTCCCCCTCGGGGGCCCGGGCCAGCTCCTCCGGCGTGAGGCGGGGGACCTCCACCACCAGGTCAAAGCGGTCCAGAAGCGGCCCGGAGATCTTGCCCACATAGCGGCTCCGGGCGCCCGGGGTGCAGGTGCAGCCCCTTTCCGGGTCCCCATAAAAGCCGCAGGGGCAGGGGTTCATGGCCGCCACCAGGAGGAAGCGGGCGGGAAAGGTGAGGCTGGCCCGGGCCCGGGCGATGGTGACCACGCCGTCTTCCAGGGGCTGGCGGAGGGCCTCGAGGGCCTCCCGGGAGAACTCGGGAAACTCGTCCAGGAAGAGGACCCCCCGGTGGGCCAGGGAGACCTCCCCCGGCTTGGGGATGGCCCCGCCCCCGATGAGCCCCGCGTAGCTCACCGTGTGGTGGGGGGCCCGGAAGGGCGGGGTCTTGATGAGGCCTCTAACAGGCTTGCCGGCGGCGGAGTGGATCCGGGTCACCTCCAAGGCGGCCTCCCGGGAGAGGGGCGGCAGGAGGAAGGGGAGGCGCCGGGCCAGCATGGTCTTCCCCGATCCCGGGCTTCCCACCATGAGGAGGTGGTGGTAGCCGCTAGCGGCGATCTCCAAGGCCCTTTTGGCCTTGGCCTGCCCCTTCACGTCCCTGAGGTCCAGGGCCTCCAAGGCCTCCAGGGGGTCCTCGGGCCTGGCCTCCTCCAGGGCCTCCTCGCCCCGCAAAAAGGCCGTCACCTCCCTTAGGGTCCTGGCCCCGTAGACCCTCACCCCTTCCACCAGGGCCGCCTCCTTGGCGCTCTCCTCGGGTAAAAGGAGGGTCTTGCCCTCGGCAAGGGCGCCCAGGGCCAGGTTCACCGCTCCGGGGATGGGCCTCAGGCTGCCGTCCAGGCCCAGCTCCCCGGCCACGGCCAGGGGGGAAAGGGCCTCGAGGGGCACCACCCCCTGGGCGGCCAGGAGGCCCAGGGCGATGGGCAGGTCAAACTGGCTCCCCTCCTTCTTGAGCTCCGCCGGGGCCAGGTTCACCACCACCCGGGCCTGGGGGTAGGGGAAGCCGGCGTTCTTCAGGGCGGCCCGCACCCTTTCCCGGCTTTCCTCCACCGCCTTGTCGGGCAGGCCCACCAGGGCGTAGGAGGGAAGCCCGGGGCTCACGTCCACCTCCACGGTGACGGGAACAGCGTCCAGGCCGTAAAGGGCGTAGCTCCGCACCTGGGCCAGCATGGAGGGAGTTTATCACTTGCGGAGAAGGGGCAGGTAGAGGACCACCGCCAAAAGGAGAAGGCCGAGAAGACCCAAAAAGGCCGCCTGGTAGCCGAGGGCCGCCACCACCCCGCCCACCCCCCACTGGAGGAGGAAGGTGCCCCCGATGCCGAAGAGGTTGACCAGGGTCGTCCCCCGCCCCACCAGGTGGCCCGCCACCAGCTCCCGGGCCTGGGTGAGGGTGAGGATGTTGAAGGCCCCGAAGAAGCCCATGAGGGCGTAGGCGGGAGCCAGGACCCTTAAGAGAAGGAGGAGAAGGCCTAAGGCGAAGAGGAGGCTGGCGAAGAGGAGGACCCTGGCCGTCCCCAGCCGGTCCGCCAGGTAGCCGGAGACCAAAAAGCCAAAGACGGCCATCCCCGAGTAGAGGAAGAGGAGGTTGCCCACCTCGAGGGCCTTAAGACCCAGGTGATAGGCGTAGGCCCCGGCCCAGAGGGTCTGCAGGGCGAGGAAGCTTCCGGCGAAGGCCAGGGCCAGAAAGGCCACCCGGAGAAGCCTCCCGTTGCGGAGCACCTCCCAAAGGCCCCCCCCTTCCCCGCCCCTGGGCCAGGCCACCCCGGGCGGGGCGTTCCGCACCCCCAGGTAGATGGCCAGGGCCACCAGGGCCACCACCAGCCCCCCGAAGAGGAAGACCCCCCGCCAGCCCACCGCCTCCTTGAGGAGGGCCAGGGGCGTGGCCGCCATGAGCCCCCCCGTGGCCCCTAAGCCCACGAGGAGGGTGGACACCGTGGCGTAGCTCTTGGGGAACCAGAGGCTGAAGGCCTTCAGGGCTCCCATGAGGGCCGCCGCCATCCCCACCCCGATCAGGGCCCGGCCCAGGGCCAGCGTGCCGAAGCCCTGGGCCAGGCCGAAGACCAGGCTCCCCAACGCGGCCAACAGGAGGAGAGAGGGGGTGACCACCCGGGGGCCGAAGCGGTCCAGAAGGCCACCCAGAGGGAGCTGGGCCGCGGCGAAGGCCAGGTAGAAGAGGCTGGTCATGAGGCCCAGCTCCGCCGGCCCCAGGCCCAGCTCCTGGGAGAGGTCCTTGGCGAGGACGGCGTTGGCGGAGCGGTAGAAGTAGGAGAGAAAGTAGCCCAGGGTAAAGAGGACAAAGACGCGGACGGCCATATCACCTCCGGTTCAGGGCCACGCCCAGGAGAATCATAAGCCCGCCCAGAAGGGCCTCCGGCCTTAAGGGCTCCCCCGCCAAAGGCCAGGCGAAGAGGGCCCCGCTCAGGGGCTCCAGCATGGCCACCAGGGTGGCGGTGCGGGCGGGCACGGTGCGCACCCCCTGAAGGAAGAGGCCGAAGGGGACCACCGTGCCCAGGGTGACCAAGTAGAGGATGCCCCCCCACTGCCCGGGGGTGAGGGTCAGGGACCGGTCCAGGTGAAGGAGGAGGAAGGGCAGGGCCAGGAGGCTTCCCACCCCCGTGGCCACCCCCAGGGCCACCAGGGGCGGGGTCTTGAGGCCGTGGGAGAAGGCGGCGTAGAGGGCGAAGGAGAGGGCGGAGAGGAGGCCGTAGGCCACGCCCACGGGGCTTCCTTGGAGCCCTTGCCGGCCCACCACCAGCACATAGGCCCCCCAGAGGGCCAGGGCCACGCCCGCTAGGGCCCTTGCGGGAAGCCTTTCCATCCTCAGGAGGGCGTAGAGGGTGAGGAGGGCCGGGGCCAGGTACTGGAGGAAGATGCCGGTGGCCACGGTGGTGGTGTGGATGGCCAGGTAGTAGAAGGCCTGGGCTCCGGAAAGGGCGAGGCCCACCCGGATGAGGCGGGGCCGTTCCTCTTGGGAAGGGGGATGGCGGAGGAGGAGGGGCAGGAGGAGGAGAAAGCTCAAGAGGAAGCGCCAGGGGATGAGGACCTCGGGGGGGATCTCCCGCATGAACCGCCCCGCCAGGGCCCCCCCGAGGCCCCAAAGCAGGGCGGCCAGGGCCACGAAGATCACCGCCGTCCTCCCAGGACCGCCAAGGCCACCCCCAGAAGGAGGACCAGGGCCCCCAGGATGACCTGAAGCCCGGGGACCTCGCCAAAGAGGAGGAAGGCCAGGAGGCTGGCCCCCACCGGTTCAAAGAGGATGGCCAGGGTCACCAGGACCGGGGAGATGTGGCGGGTGGCCCAGTTGAAGCTGGTGTGGCCCACGAGCTGGGGCAGAAGGGCCATGAGGAGGATGTAGAGGTAGACCGCCCCCGGGTACCCCCCGTACCCTCCCCCGAAGAGGTAGGGGAGAGGAAAGAGGATCAGGAAGGCGGTGGTGTAGGCCACCCTCACGTATTCCAGAAGGGAAAGCCCCCGCCTCTGGGCCTCCCGCCCCAGGAGGAAGTAAAAGGAGGCGGCTAGCGCCCCGAGGAGGGCCAGGAGGTCCCCCAAAAGGGGGTTCGCGCCCCCACCCTGGGCGTCTCCCAGGCCGATCAGAAGCCCGCCCACCAGGGCCACCCCCACCCCCAGGAGGGTGAGGCCGGAGGGCCTTTCCCCGAAAAGGAGCCAGCCCAGAAGGGTGACCCAGACGGGGTTGGTGGTGACCAGGGCGGTGCTGGCGGCCACCGAGGTGTAGGAGAGGGAGGTGATCCAGAAGGCGAAGTGCAGGGCCAAGGCCGCCCCCGCCGCCAGGGCGAAGGGGATACCCCCCCTGGCCCGGATGGGGTTCTTGAAGCCGGGCAGGAGGAGAAGGGCGGCGAAGCCCATCCGCCCCGCGCTCATCACCAGGCTAAAGGCCAGGCTTCTGTCCCCTGAGGCGGCGAGGGCCAGCCGCACCAGGATGCTCCCGAAGCTGATGGCCAGGATGCCAAGGAGGAGGACCCCCGCCACCTGGAGCCCGGGGGGCCGCATGGGCGCATTTTTCCA
Organism: Thermus aquaticus; assembly: GCF_001280255.1. Lineage (NCBI taxonomy): Bacteria > Thermotogati > Deinococcota > Deinococci > Thermales > Thermaceae > Thermus > Thermus aquaticus. Next base: position 612,915 of record NZ_LHCI01000106.1, read on the forward strand.
TACGCCTCCCGCTCTGACCAGGGGGTCAGGCCCGGGGCAAACGCCCTGGAACCCGCTGGTATACTGGCGCGGAAGGAGGTCCTATGGTGACCATCGCGGTTCCCAAAGAGAGGGCCCCAGGGGAGAGAAGGGTGGCCCTGGTGCCCGAGGTGGTGGCCCGCCTGGTGAAGGGAGGGGCCAGGGTCAGGGTGGAGCGAGGGGCCGGGGAGGGCGCCTACTACCCCGACCCCCTATACCAGGAGGCGGGGGCGGAGGTGGTGGAGCGAGGAGGGCTCCTGAAAGGGGCCAACCTCCTCTTCACCGTGCAGCCGCCCAGCGAGGACCTGATCCAGGCCCTGGAGCCCGGATGCCTGGTGGTGGGCTTCGTCCAGGCCCACAAGAACCTGGACCTGGTGAAGGCCTTGGCCGCAAAAAAGGCCACGGTCCTGGCCATGGAGCTCATCCCCCGCATCACCCGGGCCCAGGGCATGGACGCCCTCTCCAGCCAGGCCACGGTGGCGGGGTACCTGGCCGCCATCCACGCCGCAAGGCTCTCCCCCCGCTTCTTTCCCATGCTGACCACCGCCGCCGGCACCATCCGCCCCGCCAAGGTGATGGTCATGGGGGTGGGCGTGGCGGGGCTCATGGCCATCGCCACTGCCAAGCGCCTGGGGGCCCAGGTCTTCGCCTACGATGTGCGGAGGGCGGCCTTGGAGCAGGCCCTCTCCCTGGGGGCCAAGCCCATTGAGCTCCCCATCAGCGCCGAGGGGGAGGGCGGGTACGCCCGGGAGCTCACCGAGGAGGAGAAGCGCATCCAGCACGAGGCCCTGCGGGAGCACGTGGCCGGCATGGACGCCATCATCACCACGGCCCAGGTGCCCGGCCGCCGCGCCCCCATCCTCCTCACCGAGGACATGATGGACCGCCTCAAGCCCGGCACCGTGGTGGTGGATCTGGCGGCTGAGTCCGGGGGGAACTGCGTCCTCACCCAGCCGGGAGAGGTGGTGGAGGTGAAGGGGGTACGGATCTACGGCCCCTTGAACCTTCCCAGCGAACTCGCCGTCCACGCCTCGGAGATGTACGCCAAGAACCTCCTGAACTTGTCCACCCTGCTCATAGAGAAGGGGGAGTTCGTCCCCAAGTGGGAGGACGAGATCGTCCAAGGGGCCCTTCTCATGAAGGAGGGCGAGATCCTGCACGGGCCCACCAAGGCCCTTCTGGGAGGTGCGTGATGGAGTTTGGCTTCTGGTCTGCCCTCTACATCTTCGTGCTCACCGCCTTTTTGGGCTACGAGCTCATCACCCGGGTGCCGGTGATCCTCCACACCCCCCTGATGTCGGGCTCCAACTTCATCCACGGGGTGGTGGTGGTGGGGGCCATGGTGGTTCTGGGCCACGCGGAAACCGGCCTGGAGAAGCTGATCGGCTTTTTGGGCGTGATCCTGGGGGCTGCCAACGCCGCCGGGGGGTACGCGGTCACGGTGCGCATGCTGGAGATGTTTGAGAAGAAGCCCAAAGGGGGTGGTCAGTGATGGACCTCATCCAAGCGGCCTACTTCGTGGTGGCCATCCTCTTCATCGTGGGCCTCAAGCGCATGGCCCATCCCACCACGGCCAAAAGCGGCATCGTCTGGGCGGGCTGGGGTATGGTCCTGGCGGTGCTGGCCACCTTCTTCTGGCCGGGGATGGGGAACTTCGCCCTCATGCTCCTGGCCCTCCTTGTGGGGTCGGTAGTGGCCTGGTGGGCGGCGGTCAAGGTGGCCATGACCGACATGCCCCAGATGGTGGCCATTTACAACGGCATGGGCGGCGGCGCCGCCGCCACCATCGCCGCCGTGGAGCTCCTCAAGGGGGCCTTTGAGAGCCAGGGGCTGATGGCCCTGGCCATATTGGGCGGGCTCATCGGCAGCGTGGCCTTCACCGGGAGCCTCATCGCCTTCGCCAAGCTCCAGGGCCTCATGCGGAGCCGGCCCATCCTCTTCCCGGGGCAGAAGGTGCTGAATGCCCTAGTCCTCGCGGTCACGGTGCTTCTCGGCCTCTCCCTCCTCTTCAACGACGCCACCTCGAGCATCGTCCTCTTCTTCCTGTTGGCCCTTCTTTTCGGCGTGCTCATGACCCTGCCCATCGGCGGCGGGGACATGCCCGTGGCCATCTCCTTCTACAACGCCTTCACCGGCATGGCCGTGGGCTTTGAGGGCTTCGCCGTGGGCAACCCGGCCCTTATGGTGGCGGGCACCCTGGTGGGGGCGGCGGGCACCCTGCTCACCGTGCTCATGGCCAGGGCCATGAACCGCTCGGTCTGGAGCGTGCTGGTGGGTGGGTTCGGCGTGGAGCAGGAGGCGGGCGAGGTCAAGGGGAGCCTCAAGCCCATTGACGTGGAGGACGCCGCCGTCATGCTGGCCTATGCCAGCAAGGTGGTCTTCGTCCCCGGCTACGGCATGGCCCTCTCCCAGGCCCAGCACAAGGTGAAGGAGCTCGCCGACCTCCTCGAGGCCCGCGGGGTGGACGTGAAGTTCGCCATCCACCCGGTAGCGGGGCGGATGCCGGGGCACATGAACGTGCTCCTGGCCGAGGCCGGGGTGGACTACGACAAGCTCAAGGACCTGGAGGAGATCAACCCCGAGTTCCCCACCGTGGACGTGGCCGTGGTCATCGGGGCCAACGACGTGGTGAACCCGGCCGCCCGCCGCCCCGGGAGCCCCCTCTACGGCATGCCCATCCTGGACGTGGACAAGGCCAAGAACGTGATCGTCGTTAAGCGGGGACAAGGCAAAGGCTTCGCCGGGGTGGAGAACGAGCTCTTCTACGCCGACAACACCCGGATGCTCTACGGGGACGCCCAGAAGGTCCTCACCGAGCTCATCCAGGCTCTGAAGAAGCTCTAAACGCCCTTCCCTCCCGAAGCCCTGGGCTCGGCCCGGGGCTTCTTGACCTTTGGCCTGGCCCTTGCTATAGTGCCTAGTGCGGTCGGTCCGCGGTAGCTCAGCTGGTAGAGCGGCCGGCTGTTAACCGGTTGGTCGCAGGTTCGAGTCCTGCCCGCGGAGCCAGATGGGGGCCTAAGGGCCCCCTGGGTCTTTTATTGGGGGGCGAAAAAGGGTATAATCCTCCTTCGCGCGGCCTGCCGGGCCCGGAAGGGAGGTGAAGATGCGCAAGTACGAGGTCAACGTCATCCTGAACCCCAACCTGGACCAGACCCAGCTCGCCCTGGAGAAGGAGATCATCGGCAAGGCCCTCGAGGCCCACGGGGCCAGGGTGGAGAAGGTGGAGGAGTGGGGGACGCGCCGCCTGGCTTACCCCATCGCCAAGGACCCCCAGGGGTATTTCCTCTTCTACCAGGTGGAGATGCCCGAGGACCGGGTCAACGCCCTGGCCCGGGAGCTCCGCATCCGCGACAACGTGCGCCGGGTGATGGTGGTGAAGAAGGCGGAGCCCCTCCTCGCCAAAGGGTAAACTGTTCCCATGGCGCGAGGCCTGAACCAAGTATTCCTCATCGGCACCCTGACCGCCCGCCCCGACATGCGCTACACCCCGGGAGGCCTGGCCATCTTGGACCTGAACCTGGCGGGACAGGATGCCTTCACGGACGAGTCCGGCCAAGAGAGGGAAGTCCCCTGGTACCACCGGGTTAGGCTTCTGGGCCGCCAGGCGGAGATGTGGGGGGACCTTCTGGAAAAGGGCCAGCTCATCTTCGTGGAAGGGCGCCTGGAGTACCGCCAGTGGGAGAAGGACGGGGAGAAGAAGAGCGAAGTGCAGGTGCGGGCCGAGTTCATTGACCCCCTGGAGGGGAGGGGCCGGGAGACCCTGGAGGACGCCCGGGGCCAGCCCAGGCTTCGCCGGGCCCTGAACCAGGTGATCCTCATGGGCAACCTCACCCGGGACCCCGACCTCCGCTACACCCCTCAGGGGACGGCGGTGGTGCGCCTGGGCCTGGCGGTCAACGAGCGCCGCCGGGGCCAGGAAGAGGAGAGGACCCACTTCCTCGAGGTTCAGGCCTGGCGCGAGCTGGCGGAGTGGGCTTCGGAGCTTAGGAAGGGCGACGGGCTTTTGGTCATCGGCCGTTTGGTGAACGACTCCTGGACGAGCTCCAGCGGAGAGAGGCGCTTCCAGACCCGTGTGGAAGCCCTCAGGCTGGAGCGCCCCACCCGTGGGCCTGCCCAAGCCGGCGGAAGCAGGCCCCCCACGGTCCAGACGGGCGGGGTGGACATAGACGAAGGGCTGGAAGACTTCCCGCCGGAGGAGGATTTGCCGTTTTGAACGCTAAGAACGCGAAACCCAAGAAGGAGGCGCAGGCGCGCCGTCCCTCCAGGAAGGCCAAGGTCAAGGCCACTCTGGGGGAGTTTGACCTGAGGGACTACCGGAACGTGGAGGTGTTGAGGCGGTTCCTGTCGGAGACGGGGAAGATCCTTCCCCGCCGCCGCACGGGGCTTTCCGCCAAGGAGCAGCGGATCCTGGCCAAGACCATCAAGCGGGCCAGGATTCTGGGGCTTCTTCCCTTCACGGAGAAGCTGGTGCGGAAATAGGGGGTGAACGGTGAAGGTCATCCTGCTGGAACCCCTGGAGAACCTGGGCGACGTGGGCCAGGTGGTCAACGTGAAGCCGGGCTACGCCAGGAACTACCTCCTGCCTCGAGGCCTGGCGGTTTTGGCCACGGAGAGCAACCTGAAGGCCCTGGAGGCCAAGATCCGCGCCCAGGCCAAGCGCCTGGCGGAGAGGAAGGCCGAGGCGGAGAGGCTCAAGGAGATCCTGGAAAACCTCACCCTCACCATCCCGGTGCGGGCCGGGGAGAACAAGATCTACGGCTCCGTCACCGCCAAGGACATCGCCGAGGCCCTTTCCCGCCAGCACGGCATCACCATTGACCCTAAGCGCCTAGGCCTGGAGAAGCCCATCAAGGAGCTGGGGGAGTACGTCCTCACCTACAAACCCCACCCCGAGGTGCCCATCCGGCTCAAGGTGAACGTAGTGGCCCAGGAGTAGGTGCGGACCCCTTAGGCCCCCCGCCCTCCTGGGGCGGGGGGTTTTCCCTGACGAGGAGATGGGGGCCGAGCTCCGCCAGGCTTCTTACCCCCGAGAGGGCGAGGGTGAGCTCCAGCTCGGCCAGAACGTGGGCGAGGACCGCCCTGACCCCTTCCTCGCCCCCGAGGGCCAGGCCGTAGGCGTAGGGCCTTCCTAGGCCCACCGCCCTGGCCCCCAGGGCCAGGGCCTTGACCGCGTCCGCCCCGGTGCGGACGCCGCTGTCCATGAGCACGGGGACCTTGTCCCCCACCGCCCGGGCGATGGCAGGGAGGGCCTCGAGGGCGGCCAGGCTCCCGTCCACCTGCCTTCCCCCGTGGTTGGAGACGTAGACCCCGTCCGCCCCCAGGTCCACCGCCCTCACGGCGTCTTCTGGGTGGAGGAGGCCCTTGAGGAGGAGGGGCAGGCGGGTGGCCTCCCGGACCCTCTCCACGTCCTCCCAGGAGAGCTCGGGGAAGGAGTAGGTGGCCACAAAGCGGCGCACCGCCTTCTGCATCCGGGAAAGGTCCAGCCCATAGCGCTTCCCCGTTTGCCTGAGGGCGAGGAGGTTCTTGAGGAGGGCCAGGGTGGGCTTGGGGCGGAAAGGGGGGCCCTCCAGGGGCTCGTCCAGGGCCCCTAAAAAGGCGGGGTCGGTGAGGTACTGGGCGATGCCCTGCCCCTTGAGGAAGGGGAGGTGGGCCAGGTCCAGGTCCCGGGGACGCCAGCCCAGCTGGACCGTGTCCACGGTGAGGACCACCCCGGCGCACCCCACCTCCTCCGCCCGGCGCAGGAAGCTTTGCACCACTCGCCGGTCGGTGGAGTGGTAGAGCTGGAAGAAGACCACCGCCTCGGGGTTGGCCTCCCGGGCCGCCGCCACCACCCGCTCCAAGGGGTAGGAGCTCTGGTTGGAAACCATGAAGGGCACCCCCGTGCGGGCCGCCGCCCGGGCTGCGGCCAGGTCGGCCTCGGGGTGGGCGAGCTCCAGGACCCCGATGGGGCAGAGGAAGAGGGGGGCGGCCCACCGGCGCCCCCAAAGCTCCACCTCGAGGCCGGGGGGCTTGGCCCCCCGGAGCATCCGGGGGAGGAGGCGGTAGCGGTCAAAGGCCTGGCGGTTCGCGGCCATGGTCCTTTCCAGCCCCGCCCCCCCCGCCACGTAGGCGAAGGCCTCGGGGGACATCCGCTTGCTCGCCGCCTTCTCCAGGGCCTCGGGGTGGACGGGAACCGGGGGCTTCCGCCCCAAGAGGCCCTCCAGGTAGATCCGCTGCTGCACGCTTCTTCCCAGCATCCCGCGCCTCCTTGACGCCTTTGCCCGGATTCTACCCCGGGGGGTCCGGGCTGTAAACTGGGTGCAAATGGCGAGGTCCGTCCTCATTACCGGGGCCGGGAGCGGGATCGGCCTGGCCACGGCGGGGCTCCTGGCCGCCCGCGGCTTCCGCGTCTACGGCGGGGTGCGTCGGCCGGAGGACGCCGGGGCCCTGGAGGCCTTGGGGGTGAAGCCCCTCTTCCTGGACGTGACCCGGGAGGAGGACCTCCTCCGGGCCAGGGAGTACCTAGAGGGGGAAGGCCTTTACGGCCTGGTGGCGAACGCCGGTATTGCCGTGGCGGGGCCCTTGGAACTCGTGCCGGTTTCGGCCTTCCGGGAGGCCTTGGAGGTGAACGTCCTCGGGACCTTCGCCACGGTGAAGGCCTTCCTCCCCCTCCTTAGGGCCTCCCGGGGCCGGGCGGTCCTCATGGGCTCGGTCTCCGGCCTCGTGGCCCTGCCCCTCATGGGCCCCTACGCGGCGAGCAAGTTCGCCCTCGAGGCCCTGGCGGACGCCCTCCGGGTGGAGCTCCTCCCCTTCGGGGTCAAGGTGGCCCTGATAGAGCCCGGCTCGGTGGCCACGCCCATCTGGGAGCGCTCCTTGAGGCGGGCCGAGGGGTATTTGGAGCCCCCGCCCCCCGGGACCGAGGGGGTCTACGGCCGCTACCTGGAGGTGGCCCGGAGGCTTGCCGAGGGGAACGCCAGGCGGGGGCTCCCCCCGGAGCGGGTGGCGGAGGCGGTCTACCGGGCCCTCACCGAGCCTAGGCCCAAGGCCCGCTACCTGGTGGCCCACCCCGCCCGGGCCCGGGAGACCCGGCTCCTCCGGCTCCTGCCCGCCCCCCTCCGGGACCGGCTCGTGGCCCGCTTCCTCGGGGCCTAGGGCCTTTGTGCCTGCCCTTTGGACAGGGGAGGCCCGGAGGCGTATCCTTAGGGCGTGGAGTTCCTGGTGGAGGACCTGGGCCTCGTACCCTACGAGGAGGCCTGGGCGTACCAGAAGGCGGTGCACCGGGAGGTGGTGGCGGGAAGCCGCCCCCCCACCCTCCTCCTCCTGGAGCACCCCCGGGTCATCACCCTGGGGCGGAAGGCCACCGGGGAAAACCTCCTCTTCCCCGAGAGCTGGTATCGGGAAAACGGTTTTGAGCTTTACTGGGTGGAGCGGGGCGGGGACGTCACCTACCACGGGCCGGGGCAGCTCGTGGGCTACCCCATCTTCCCCGTGGACCGGGAGGTGCGCCGCTTCCTCCGGCAGATAGAGGAGGTCATCGTGAGGGTGGCGGCGGACTACGGCCTCGAGGCCTACCCCACCCCGGGCTACGCCGGGGTCTGGGTGGGGGAGGACAAGCTCTGCGCCATCGGGGTGGCGGTGAAGGAGGGGGTGAGCTTCCACGGCTTCGCCCTCAACGTGTCCACGGACCTGAACGACTTCTCCGTCATCATCCCCTGCGGCCTGAAGGGCAAGGGGGTCACCTCCCTGGAGAGGCTCCTCGGGAGGAAGGTGCCCATGGCGGAGGTGAAGGCCCGGGTGGTGGAGGCCTTCGCCCAAGTCTTCGGCATGAAGCCCCGCCTTTGGAGGAAGGATGAAGCCCAAGTTTGAGACCTTAGAGCTCCTTTCGCCCACGGGGGAGGTCATCCCCCTCAAGGTGGTGAAGCGCGGCCTGGCCCAGGCCCGGCCCGAGCCCGTGGACCGCCACAAGCCCGCCTGGCTCAGGGCCACCCTCCCCACCGGGCCCAAGTACCAGGCCCTGAAGGCCATGGTGCGGGACCTCAAGCTCCACACCGTCTGCCAGGAGGCCCTCTGCCCCAATGTGGGCGAGTGCTGGACCCACGGCACCCTGACGGTCATGATCCTGGGAAGCGTCTGCACCCGGGCCTGCAAGTTCTGCGCCGTGGACACGGGGAACCCCAGGGGCTGGGTGGACCCGGAGGAGCCCAAGAGGGTGGCCGAGGCCATCGCCCGCATGGGGGTGCGCTACGTGGTCCTCACCAGCGTGGACCGGGACGACCTCCCCGACGGCGGCGCCTCCCACTTCGCCGCCACCATCCGGGCCATCAAGGAGCGGGCCCCCGGGGTCCTGGTGGAGGCCCTCACCCCCGACTTCCAGGGGGACCTAAAGGCGGTGGAGACAGTCCTGGCGGCGAACCCCGAGGTGTACGCCCAGAACCTGGAGACCGTGCGCCGCCTCACCCCCAGGGTGCGGGACCCCCGGGCGGGCTACGAACAGACCCTGAAGGTCCTGGCCCACGCCAAGCGGGTGAGGCCCGAGATCCTCACCAAGTCCAGCCTCATGCTGGGCCTAGGGGAGGAGGAAGAGGAGATCCGGGAGGCCATGGCGGACCTCCGGGCCGCCGGGGTGGACATCCTGACTCTGGGCCAGTACCTGCGCCCCACCCCCGCCCACCTGCCCGTGGCCCGCTACGTGCCCCCAGAGGACTTCCAGAAGTACGCCGCCTGGGGCTACGAGATGGGCTTTAAGGAGGTCTTCGCCGGGCCTCTGGTGCGGAGCTCCTACCGGGCGGACCGGGTGTTTTTGGAGGCTTTGGGCCGATGAGGCTCTTCTTCCTGGACCTGCTGGCCCTGTTCCTCTTCGCCCTGGTGGGGCTCCTTGCCCACGGGCGGCCGGTGGACCTGGGGGGCCTTGCCAGAAACCTGCTTCCCGTCCTCTTGGTCTGGCTCCTCCTAAGCCCCTTCCTCAGCACCTACCGGAGGCCCAGCTGGAGGAACCTCCTCCTCACCTGGTTCCTGGCCTTCCCGGCGGGGCTTTGGCTCAGGGAGATGGTCCTTGGGGGGAGCTTTGGCCCGGGCTTTTTCGTCTTCCTCGCCGTGGCCATGGCCTTCAGCCTCCTCTTCCTCTTCCTGCTCCGGGGTCTCGCCAAGCTCCTCCGCATCTGGTAAAAAGGGCGTATGGACAAGGTGGCCTTCATCGGTCTTGGGGCCATGGGCTACCCCATGGCGGCCCACCTGGCCCGGCGCTTCCCCACCCTGGTCTGGAACCGCACCTTCCAAAAGGCCCTGAAGCACCAGGAGGCGTTCGGCTCCAGGGCGGTTCCCCTCGAGGAGGTGGCCGAGGCCGGGGTCATCTTCACCTGCCTGCCCACCACCAAGGAGGTAGCCCAGGTGGCGGAGAGGCTTTTACCCCACCTCCGGCCCGGGACCCACTGGGTGGACGCCACCAGCGGCGACCCCGAGGAGAGCCGGAGGCTCGCCGAGTGCCTTCGGGAAAAGGGCGTGGTCTATCTGGACGCCCCCGTCTCCGGGGGCACGGCGGGGGCGGAGAAGGGGACCCTCACCGTGATGCTGGGCGGGCCGGAGGAGGCCGTGGAGCGGGTGAGGCCCTACCTGGCCTACGCCAAGAAGGTGGTCCACGTGGGGCCGGTAGGGGCGGGGCACGCGGTGAAGGCCATCAACAACGCCCTTTTGGCGGTGAACCTGTGGGCGGCGGGGGAGGGCCTCGTGGCCCTGGTGGCCCAGGGGGTTTCCGCAAAGAAGGCCCTGGAGGTCATCAACGCCTCCTCGGGCCGCTCCAATGCCACCGAGAACCTGATTCCCGAGAGGGTCCTCACCCGGGCCTTCCCCAAGACCTTCGCCCTGGGCCTCCTGGTCAAGGACCTGGGGATCGCCATGAGGGTTCTGGAAGGGGAGAAGGCCCCAAGCCCCCTCCTCCGCCTCACCCGGGAGGTCTACGAGATGGCCAAGCGGGAGCTGGGGCCTGAGGCCGACCACGTGGAGGCCCTGAAGCTTCTGGAGCGCTGGGCGAACGCGGAGATCCGCTAAGTACCCCGCCGTGGCTCTTGCCACGGCCGGGGCCCCGGAAGGTGCGCCTGCACCCCAAGGGGCTCCCGCGCTCCCAAGTTTATGTGCGGGCCCTTAGCGGTTCAGGATGTGGATAGCCCGCTTGTGGAAGGCTTCCGCCGCCTCCATGAGCCCCTCGGAAAGGGTGGGGTGGGCGTGAACGGTGAGGGCCAGGTCGGTGAGGGTGGCCCCCATCTCCAGGGCTAAGGTGGCCTCGGCGATGAGCTCCCCCGCCTGGGGCCCCACGATGAAGACCCCGAGGAGCAGGTCCGTCTCCTCGTCCCCCACCGCCTTGACCAGGCCCTCCGGGGCTCCCAGGGTGAAGGCCCGCCCCGAGGCGGACAGGGGGAACTTACCCACCCGCACCCTGTACCCGGCCTTCTTGGCTTCCTCCTCGGTGAGGCCCACCCCCGCCCACTCGGGGGCGGTGTAGACCACGGCGGGGACCTGGTAGTCAAAAAGGGCGTCCTTCCCGGCGGCGTTTTCGGCGGCCACCAGGCCTTCCTTCATGGCCTTGTGGGCCAGGAGGGGCGGCCTGGCCACGTCCCCGATGGCGTAGACCCCTTTCTGGTTGGTTTCCATGCGGGCGTTCACCCGTACGAAGCCCCTCTCGTCCAGGGCGATGCCCGCCTTCTCCAGGCCCAAGCCCTGGGTGCGGGGCCTCCGGCCCACGGCCACCAGGACCTTGTCCACCACCAGGGTCTCCTCCTTTCCCCCTTCTGCGGGGGCGAGGAGGACGTGGAGGCCGTCCTTCTTCTTCTCGTAGCCCAGGGCCTTGGTGCCGGTGAGGACCCGGATGCCCTCCTTCTCCAGGGCCCGGCGAAGGAGGCCCGCGGTCTCCCGGTCCCCTTGGGGCAGGATCTCCGGCATGTACTCAATGAGGGTGACCTCCGCGCCTAGGCGGCGGTAGATCTGGCCGAACTCCAGCCCCCCCGCCCCCCCGCCGATTACCAGGAGGCGCCTGGGAACCCCTTCCTCCACCCTAAGGGCACGGGTGGAGTCCCAGACGTCTTCCCCGAAGGGAAAGCCCTCGAGGGGCATGGGCTCGCTCCCCGTGGCCAGGATGAGGCTTTGGGCCCGGTAGCGGCCCCCACCCACCTCTATCTCCTTGGGGCCGAGGAGCCGGGCGAAGCCCTGGACCAGGTCCACCTTGTTGCCCTTAAGCAGGGTGGCCACGCCTCCCGTGAGCTTCTTCACCACGCCGTCGCGCCAGGCGGCGAGCTTTTGGTGGTCCAGGGCGGCCTCCGCCTTCAGGCCGAAGGCCTCCCCGGCCTTCAGGGCGTGGAGGGTCTCGGCGGCGTGCAGGAGGGCCTTGGTGGGGATGCACCCCACGTTGAGGCAGACCCCGCCCACCTTTTCCGCCTCCACCGCCAGAACCCTCAGGCCCAGCTGGGCCCCCCGGATGGCGGCGTGGTACCCCCCGGGCCCGGTGCCGATGACGATGAGGTCGTAATGGCTTTCGTGGTTCATGATGTCCTCCGTTGGCCCTTCTCACATCTCCAGCATCAGGGTCTCGGGCTTTTCCAGGAGCCGGATGACCTCCCGGGTGAACATGGCGGCCTCGGCCCCGTCAACGAGACGGTGGTCAAAGGAGAGGGAGAGGAACATGATGTCCCGGGCCTGGATGGAGCCGTCGGGCATGACCCAGGGGCGCTTCCTTATGGAGTGCACGCCCAAAATGGCCGCCTCGGGGACGTTGATGATGGGGAAGCTCAGGGTGGCCCCTACGGAGCCGATGTTGGTGATGGTGAAGGTGGAACCGGAAACCTCTTCCGGAGCCAGGCGGCCCTCCCTGGCCTTTTGCGAGAGAAGGGCGATCTCCTGGGCCAGCTCCAGGAGGCTCTTGCGGTCGGCGTCCCGGACCACGGGGACGATGAGGCCCCTTTCCGTGGCCACGGCGATGCCGATGTGGTAGTAGCGCTTGTAGACCACCTCCCCCCTTTCCTCGTCCAAGCTGGTGTTGAGCATGGGGTACTTCTTCAGGGCCCGCACCACCGCCTTGACGATGAAGGGCAGGTAGGTGAGCTTGACCCCCTGGGCCTCGGCCTCGCCCTTTAGCCTCTCCCTGAGGGCCACCAGCTCGGTGAGGTCGGCCTCGTCCACGTTGAGGGTGCGGACGGTGTAGAGGTGGCTCTGCCAGAGGCCCTGGGCGATGGTGCGGCGAATGCCCCGTAGGGGGACGCGCTCCTCCAGGTGCTCGTACCCTTTGGGGGAGGCGTACCTGGGGGGAGGCGGGAAACCCACCGGGGGGGCCTCCTGGGGGGGCGGAGAGGCCGGCGCCGGGGCGGGAGAGGGCGGGGCCTTCAGCTTTTCGGCGTAGGCCCGGACATCCTCCACCCGCACCCGGCCCAGGGGCCCCGAGCCCGGGACCGCCTCAATGGGGATGCCCAGCTCCCGGGCCAGCTTCCTGGCGGCGGGGACGGCCAGGACCCTTCCCCGCTCTTCCTTGGGCCTTTCGGCCAGGAAGGGGTTTTTCACCGCCACCTCCGTGGGGTCGGGCCGGAAGAGGGAGAGGTCCTCCCTATCCTCCTTGGGGGGAAGGCCCGGCTCCACGATGGAGCGCTCCTCCACCGCCTGGACCGGGGGGGCTTCCTTTACCCCCTCCACGGCCTCCCCCGGCTCGGCGATGAGGGCGATGGGAGCATGGACCTTGACCACCTCCCCTTCCTTGGCCAGCTTCTTCAGGAGGACGCCTTCGTAGGGGGAGGGGAGCTCCACGGTGACCTTGTCGGTCATGACCTCCACGAAGGGCTGGTCCTTCTTCAGGTAGTCGCCTTCCTCCACCAGCCACTTCAGGATCTCGCCTTCCACCACGCTTTCGGCGAGCTCGGGCATGAGGATTTCCTTAGGCATAAACTCTCCCTAGATTAGATCTAAGAAATGCTCAAGGGAAAGCTGAGCATCCTTAAGGATGTGGGCTAGGGTAGATCGCTTGATGGGGGTATGCGCAGGCACGATGACGATGATTCGCTTTTCTCCTAGCCGTTTCTCCATCCGGATATGGCTTCCCCTTTGACGCACCACCTGAAAACCTGCCCTTTCCAGTGCTCTGACCACCCGCTTGTAGGACAAGGAGGGCACCTTCAAACTTCTACCTCGGCCAGCTGGGCATCCTCCGGAAGCTCCTCCTCCAGGGGCTCCAGGTAAAGGGCTATAGCCTCGCGGATGTTGGCCAAAGCCTCTTCCAGAGTGTCCCCCTCGCTGATGCAACCGGGAAGGGCGGGCACGTAGACGGTATATCCTCCCTCTTCGCTTTTTTCCAGAACCACCTTTAGGCGCATACAGCCTCCTTATTGCTAGTAGTCTAGCGCCCGCTTGGCGGCGTTCAGGATCCGGGTCACCGTGGGCATGTAGAGCTTGTCCTGGGCGTAGGGGTAAGGGGTGTCAAAGCCGGTGACCCGGATGGGGGGAGCGAGGAGCATGTCCAGGATGTCCTCGGCGATGGTGGCCGCCACCTCGCTGATGAAGCTGGCGTGCCTGGGGGCGTCGGCGACGAGGACCGCCCGCCCGGTCTTGGCCACGGAGTTCATGACCGCCTCGTAGTCCCAGGGCATGAGGCTACGGAGGTCCAGGACCTCGGCGGAGACCCCGGCCTTCTCCAGCTCCTCCGCCGCCTGCAAGACCTCGGGCATCACCGCTCCGTAGGCGATGAGGGAGAGGTCCTTCCCCTCCCGCCGGATGGCGGCCTTGCCCAGGGGGAGGAGGTAGTCCTCCTCCGGCACCTCCTCCTTCACCGAGCGGTAGAGCCTTTTGGGCTCCAGGAAGACCACGGGGTCCTCGTCGCGGATGGCGGCCTTGAGGAGGCCCTTGGCGTCGTATGGGGTGGACACCGCCACCACCTTGAGGCCGGCGGTGTGGACGAAGTGGGCCTCGGGGCTTTGGGAGTGGTGGTGCCCCCCCCGTACTCCACCCCCGGAGGGCATCCGCACCACCAGGGGGGCGGTGAACTGCCCGCCGGAGCGGTAGCGGAGCTTGGCCACCTGGCTCACCAGCTGGTCAAAGCCGGGGAAGATGTAGTCGGCGAACTGGATCTCGGCCACGGGCCTCAGGCCGTGGGCCGCCATGCCCAAAGCGGCCCCCACGATGGCCGCCTCGGAGAGGGGGGTGTCCAAGACCCGGTCGGGGCCGTACTTCTGCAGTAGCCCCTCGGTCACCAGGAAGACCCCGCCCCTTTTCCCCACGTCCTCCCCCAGAATCACCACCCGGGGGTCTTGGGCCATCTCCTCGTCCAGGGCCCGGTTCAGGGCCTGCACCATGGTCATGAGGGCCATACCCACCCCCTAAAGCTCCTCTTTGAGGAGGGCCTCCTGCTTCTTGAGGTGCCAGGGTTTCTCGGCGAGGACGTCGTCCAACATCCACTCAGGGGGGATGGGCCCCGCCTCCTCCGCCTCCTTTAGGCCCCGCTCCAGCTCGGCGCGGATCTCCTCCTTCAGGTCCTCCTCCCACTCGGCGTTCCAGAGGCCTCGGGCCTCGAGGAACCGCCGGAAGCGGGGGATGGGGTCCCGCTTCCGCCAGGCCTCCACCTCCTCCCGGGGGCGGTAGCGGCTGTCGTCGTCGGCGGAGGAATGGGGGCCGTAGCGGTAGACCCTGAGTTCCACCAGGCTGGGGCCCTCTCCCAGGCGGGCCCGCTCCACGGCCTCCTTGACCACGTAGTAGCTGGCCAGGACGTCCATCCCGTCCACCAGGTAGCCGGGGATGCCGAAGGCATGGGCCTTGTCGGCGATGGTGGGGCTTTTGGTCTGGTGGCGGTAGTCCACGCTGATGGCGTAGAAGTTGTTCTCGCAGATGAAGACGGCGGGGGCCCCCTGCACGGCGGCGAAGTTGATGCCGGCGTACCAGTCCCCCTCGCTGGTGGCCCCGTCCCCGAAGGTGCAGACCGCCACCTGGCCGGTGCGCAGGAGCTTCATGCTGATGGCGGCCCCGGCGGCGGGGGGCACGTGGGAGGCGATGGGGGAGGCCACGGTGAAGAGGTTGAGGGCCTTGGAGCCGGGGTGCTCGGGCATCTGCCGCCCCTTGTTGGGGTCGGCCTTGGTGGCCAGCATCTGGCCGAAGAGCTCTCTGGGGGGGACCCCCAGGGCTAGGGCCAGGCCGTGGTCCCGGTAGTAGGGGAAGAGCCAGTCAAATCCCCGCCTCACGGCGTGGGCGATGGCCACCTGGGCAGCTTCGTGCCCGGCGGCGGGGGCGATGAAGCTGGTCTTGCCGGTGCGGATCAGGATGGTGTAGCGCTCGTCCAGCATCCGGGCGGCCAGCATGTCCCGGTAGAACCTCTTTAGCCTCTCCTCCTCCAGGTCCAGGGGGAAGTCCCCCAGCCACTCCCCCTTCTCACCGATGAGCCTTATGGGCTCCTCGGTGAAGGGCCGGAACCGGTGGGTGTCCTTGACCATAAACCCTCCTTGGGGCGCTTTTGGCGCCGAAGCCCCGCCCTGGGTAAGGGCCTAGGGGCTTTTCGGGGTGGGGTAGGTCCCACTTTCCCTTCGCCCCGAGTATAACCTGTAGGGGTGCGCTTGCGGGTGGTGGCGGTGGGCAGGCCCCGGCTGGAGTACGCCCGGCTGGGGGTGGAGCTCTATGGGGAGCGCATCCGCCGCTATGCCCCCCTGGAGCTTCTCTTTGTGCGTGAGGCCAAGGAGCTTCGGCCCAAGGCGGAGGGACACCGGAAGATCGTCTTGGACGAGCGAGGGAGGCTTTTCACCACCGAGGGGCTTTACCGGTTTCTTTTGGGCTTGGAGGGGGAGCGGGTGGCCTTTCTGGTGGGGGGCGCCGAAGGGCACCCGGAGGCCTTGC
Organism: Thermus aquaticus; assembly: GCF_001280255.1. Classification (NCBI taxonomy): domain Bacteria; kingdom Thermotogati; phylum Deinococcota; class Deinococci; order Thermales; family Thermaceae; genus Thermus; species Thermus aquaticus. Next base: position 628,755 of record NZ_LHCI01000106.1, read on the forward strand.
GGAAAGAGGCGGACCTCCTCCTTTCCCTCTCCCCCCTCACCCTGCAGCACGAGCTGGCCCTTTTGGTCCTCCTGGAACAGCTTTACCGCATCCTGACCCTGAGGGCGGGGCACCCCTACCACCGGCCATGACCTACGCCGAGTTCGTGAACCTGGTGGAAAGGCTCTGGGATGAGATCCCCGAGGCCTTCAAGAGGGGCCTCCAAGGGGTGCACGTCTTCCCCGAGGCCAAGCCGGAGCCGGGGCTTAAGGACGTGTGGCGGCTTGGGGAGTACCTGGACCCCGGCCCCCCCTCGGCCTTCCGGGGCTTTGAGGGCCTGGGGCGGCACATCGCCCTTTACTACGGCTCCTTTTTGCAGGTGGCCGGGCCAGGCTTTGACTGGGAAGGGGAGGTCTGGGAGACCCTCCTCCACGAGCTCAGGCACCACCTGGAATCCCTGGCGGGCCGGGACGACCTGGTAAGGGAGGACCTCAGGCGCCTGGCCGAGTTTCGCCGGGGTGGGCCACCTTCGGCGGGAGGGTAGCGGCCTCCTCCAGGGGGCGCCGCTCCGCGAAGCCCCCGGAGAGGGGGTGGTAGTGGGCCACCTCGGGCTCCCCCTCCTGCCAGCAGAGGAAGACGATCTCCCCCCCGACCCGGGCGGGGAAGTCCACAAGGCCCCGGTCCAGGTCCTTGAGGAGGACCCCCAGGGAGGCCAGGTAGCGGGCGTCGGCCTCGAGGGTGCCCATGAGGAAGCGGATCTCCTCCTCCAACGCCCTCCTTTCCACCCCCCGGGCCTCGGGGAGCCGCGACTGGGCCAGGAGGAGCTCGGCCTTGGCCTGGCGCATCTCCTTAAGGACCCGCCTGAGCTCGGGCAGGAGGGCGTCGGCCTCTTCCTTGGTGAAGATGCGGGTGAACATACCTACCCCTATCCTAACACAGGAGGCGAGGGAAATCTAAGCCTGGGTTACTCAAGGAGGGGGAGGAGCGCCACCTCCCCCGCCCCCACCCGCACCCCCCCTACCAGGAGGCTGCCGTCGGGGAGGACCTCCTGGGCCACGCCCTCCACCACGCCCTTGGGGGTCTCTACCCGCACCCTCCGGCCCAGGGTGTAGGAGGCCTGGCGGTAGCGGGCGAGGAGGGCCTCGGGGTCCTCCAGGAGAGGGAGGAGGGCCTCCAGGCGCCGGAGGAAGGCCAGGAGAACCTCCCGCCTGGAGTAGGGGCCGAACTCCTGGAGGGAGGCCGCCCCTTCCGGGGCCCAGGCCACGTTGACCCCCACCCCCAGGAGGGCGTAGGCCACCTCCTCGCCCTCGGCCTTGGCCTCCAGGAGCACCCCGGCGAGCTTCCTGCCGTCTGGGGCCAGGAGGTCGTTGGGCCACTTGAGCCCCCCGAGCCCCACGGCCTCAAAGAGGGCCAGGCCTGCGAGGAGGGGGAGGAGGCTTAGGGCGGAGAGGGGCAGGGCGGGCCTCAAGAGGAGGGAGAAGGTGAGGCTCTCCCCGGGGCGGCTTTCCCAGGGCCTTCCCCGGCGGCCCCGCCCCCTTTCCTGGACCTCGGCCAGGACCAAGGCCCCCTCGGGGGCCCCCGCCTCGGCCCAGGCCCTGAGGATGTCCTGGGTGCTCCCCACCCGGCCCAGGTAGCGGTAGGGCTTCCCGAGCCTTCCCTCGGGCTGGAAGAGGTGGGGCAGGGGGGTGCCGGGGCGGATGCGGTAGCCTCGCCGACCCACCTCCACGGGAAAGCCCTCGGCCAAAAGCCGCTTTGCTTCCTTGGAGACCGCGGCCCGGCTCACCCCGAGGCGGTCGGCCAGGGTCTCGCCCCTTTGGTAGGTCTCGTCCAAAAGATCCAGGAGTCCCATGCCCCTTTTGCCCGGAGAAAGCTCGGCGGCTCAGGCCAGCTCCACCTGGGAGAGGTCGCCCAGGATCAGGCGGTGGGCCCGGGGAAGGCCGTTCCTGCTCATCACCCTGGCCCCCACGCCCAGGATGCTCTCCTGGAGGCGCACGGGGACGTCTTCCAGGACGGCGTGGTCCTCGAGGATGGCGTACTCCACCTCCGAGCCCGCCACCCTCACCCCGGGCCCCAAGGAGGTGAAGGGCCCCACATAGGCCCCCTCCACCACCGCGCCCTCCCCGATGAAGGCGGGGCCGATCACCCTGCTTCTCACCACCCTGGCCCCCTTTTCCACCACCACCCGGCCGGTGAGGGCGCTCTCCACCACCTCGCCTTCCACCCTGGGGGCGAGCTCTTCCAGAAGGAGGCGGTTGGCGTCCAGGAGGTCCTCGGGGCGGCCCGTGTCCTTCCACCAGCCCTGGACCTCCACCCCCACCACCCGCTTCTTCCGGTCAATGAGGGCCTGGATGGCGTCGGTGATCTCGTACTCCCCCCGGGCGGAGGGCTTGAGGCCCGGGATGACCTCCCACACCTCCGGGGAGAAGACGTAGACCCCGGCCACGGCCAGGTCCGAGGGGGGCTCCTTGGGCTTTTCCACAAGGCGGACGATGCGGTCCTCCTCCATCACCGCCACCCCGAACTGCCGGGGGTCTTGGACCCGCACCAGGGCCAAGACGGCGCTCACCCCCTCCCTGAAGGCCTCCAGATAGGGACCGATGCCCTTCTGGAAGAGGTTGTCCCCCAGGTAGAGGACGAAGGGGCTTTCCCCCAGGAAGTCCCGGGCCACGGCCACGGCGTGGGCCAGGCCCTGGGGCTCCTCCTGGAGGACGAAGCGGACGGGGAAGCCCTCCAGGGCCAGGCGCAAGTCCTTTTCCGTCTCCGGGGAGACCACCACGCCGATCTCCCTTACGCCAGCCTGGAGGAGGTTTTCCACGGCGTAGTGGATGATGGGTCGGCCCGCCACCCGGATCACGGGCTTGGGCCTTGTGTGGGTGAGGGGGCGGAGCCTGGTCCCCCTCCCCGCCGCCAGGATGAGGCCCTTCATGGTCTTGGAGTATACCCCTTAGAATGGGGGAGGAGATGGCCAGCGCCCTCCTCAGGGCGGCCTACGCCTACGACCGCCTCCGGGCCTACCCGCCCGAGGTGGCGGGCCGCATCGCCACCGCCATCGGCCACGCCGTGGCGGCCAGGGGGGAGGAGCCCGTCCTCCTGGAGCTGGGCGTGGGCACGGGGCGCATCGCCCTTCCCCTCATCGCCCGGGGGTACCGGTACCTCGCCCTGGACTGCGACCCGGCCATGCTGGAGGTGTTTCAGAAGAAGGCGGCGGGGGTTATGCGCAAGGTGCGCCTTCTTCTGGCGGATGCCCGGGAAATCCCCCTCCCCGACGAGAGCGTCCACGGGGTCATCGCCGTCCACCTCTGGCACCTCCTCCCCGACTGGCCCAAGGCCCTGGCCGAGGCCTTAAGGGTCTTAAAGCCCTCCGGGGTCCTCCTGGAGGGCTGGGAAAGGGTAGAGGCCGAGCCCGAGTGCCGCCTGCAGGAGAGGTGGCGGGAGCTTGTGGCCGAGGAGGGGGTCTTGGTGGAGCGGGGGCTTCACGGAAGGCGCATGGCCGAGGTGGAGGAGGCCCTAAGGCGCCTTGGCCTCAGGCCCAGGACCCGGGAGGTGGTGGCCTGGCGGGAGGAGCGCACGCCCAGGGAGGCCCTCGAGGCCCTGGCCTACCGCCTCTACTCCTTCACCAAGGGGGTGCCCGAGGAGGCCCACGCCCGGGCCATGGAGAGGCTCTGGGCCTGGGCGGAGGCGGAGCTTGGCGACCTGGACCGCCCCTTTTCGGTGGAGAAGCGCTTTTTCCTGCGCTCCACCCGGCTTTCCTGATAGGCTTAACCCATGGAAGGGATCCGGGTGCGCACCCCCAAGGAAGGGTTCGTCAACATCACCAAGGCGGTGGAGGCGGCCCTCAAGGGGCACACGGGCCTGGTCTACCTCTTTGTCCCCCACACCACCTGCGGCCTCACCGTGCAGGAGGGGGCCGACCCCGACGTGGCCCACGACCTCCTCGCGCGCCTCTCGGAACTCGTCCCCCGCCTCCACCCCAAGGACCGCCACCGGGAGGGGAACAGCGACGCCCACCTCAAGACCCTCCTCACCGGGGTCCACCTCCTCCTCCCCGCCGAGGGGGGGAGGCTCAGGCTTGGGCGGTGGCAGCAGGTCTTTCTGGCCGAGTACGACGGGCCCCGGGAAAGGGAGGTCTGGATCCAGCTTCTCTGAACCCTTGGCCCCTGATGGGGCCTATACCCAGCGCACCGCTTCCACGCTCTTCACGCCCTTCAGGGCCCGGGTCAGGGCCTCCCGCTCCCCGTCCTCCACGGTGAGGCGGAGGCGGATCCGGGCCACGGGCCCCAGGATGCGGGTCTCCGAGCCCAAAGCGCTTTTCCCCGCCTCCGCCACCACCTGCATCACGTCCCGGAGGAGGCCGGCCCGGTCCTGGGCCAGGACCTCGAGGGTGGCCACCTTCCCGCCCACGCCCTCCCAGTAGGCCCCTAGGACCCGATCCGCCTCGGGGCCCTGGAGGAGGCGGCGCAGGTTGGGGCAGTCGGCCCGGTGGACCGTGACCCCCCGGCCCCGGGTGACGAAGCCCAGGATGCTGTCCCCCTTCATGGGCTCGCAGCAGGAGGCCAGGCGGATGGGGGCCTCGAGGTTCCCTTCCAGGCGGATGCCCCAGGTGTTCCTGGGAGCTTCCTTGGGCTTTTCCGGCTTGAGGAGGGCCTTGGGGTAGAGCTTTTCCGCCACCTGCCTGGGGGTGAGGCGGTTCAGGGCCAGGGCCAGGTAGAGCTCCTCGGGGGAGGGGGAGAGGCCAAGCCGCTTGGCGGCCTCCTCCAGCCCGCTGTCCGTGGGCTTGGGCAGGCCCCTGCGCTTCAGGTAGCGCTCCAGGAGGCTCTGCCCCCTCTCCAGGGTCTCCTGGCGCTCCTGGGCACGGAAGTACTGGCGGATCTTGCTCTTGGCGGTCCGGGTCCTGGCGAACTCCAGCCAGTCCTTGGAGGGGTGGGCGTTTTTGGCGGTGAGGATCTCCACCATGTCCCCGTTTTGCAGCTCGTAGGAGAGGGGGACGATCCTGCCGTTCACCTTGGCCCCCACCATGTGGTGCCCCACCTCGGTGTGGATGTGGTAGGCGAAGTCCACCGGGGTGGCCCCCTTGGGCAGGTTGATGATGCGCCCCTTAGGGGTAAAGACGAAGACCCGCCCGCCCAAGAGGTCCCGGGTCACCGCCTCCACGAACTCCCGGGAGCTACTGAACTCCTGCTGCCACTCCTGGATGTTCTTCAGCCAGGAGACCCGCCTTTTCACCTCCTCGGGGTCGGTGAGGCCCTCCTTGTAGAGCCAGTGGGCGGCGATACCGTACTCGGCGATGCGGTGCATCTCCCGGGTGCGGATCTGCACCTCCAGGGGGAGGCCCTCCAGGGCGATGACCGTGGTGTGGAGGCTCTGGTAGCCGTTGGGCTTGGGCACGGCGATGTAGTCCTTGACCCTTCCCGGGATGGGCTGCCACAGGGCGTGGACCAGGCCCAGGACGTGGTAGCAGACCTGCTTCTCCCTAAGGCCCTTGGCCTCCTCGGTGGGGCTTGGCTTGGGGTCCAGGATGACCCGCACCGCCAGGAGGTCGTAGATCTGCTCCAGGGCCTTCCCTTCCCTTTCCATCTTCTTCCAGATGGAGTAGAGGTGCTTGGGCCTGCCCGTGACCTCAAAACCCTGGAGCTGGCTTTGCAGGAGCGCGTCTTGCTTCAGGGCCTCCTCCAGGACCTCCATGGCCCGCTTCACCATCCTTTCCCGGGCCTCCTGGGTCTCCTGAAGGCGGGCGAGGAGGGCCTGGTAGGCCTCGGGGTGGAGGTAGCGGAAGGAGAGGTCCTCCAGCTCCCACTTGATCTGCCCCATCCCCAGGCGGTGGGCCAGGGGGGCGTAGATCTCCAGGGTCTCCTGGGCAATGCGCTTTTGCTTTCCCTCGGGCATGTGCTCCAGGGTGCGGAGGTTGTGCAGGCGGTCTGCCAGCTTGACGATGATGATGCGCACGTCCTCCGCCATGGCGATGAACATCTGGCGGAGGTCCTCGGCCCGCTTCTCCTCCCCCTCGAGGTTGGCGAACTTGTAGAGCTTGCTGACCTTGGTCTCCCCCTCCACGATGCGGCGCACGGCGGGGCCGAAGCGCCTTTCCAGCTCCTCCCCCGCTACCCCGCAGTCCTCCATGGTGTCGTGGAGGAGGCCCGCCGCCACGGTGTCGGCATCCATGCGCAAGGAGGCCAGGATCTCCGCCACGGCCACGGGGTGGGTGATGTAAGGCTCCCCGCTTTTCCTAAGCTGGCCCCGGTGGGCCTCCTCGGCGAAGAGGTAGGCCTTGTGAACCTTCTCCCGGTCTTCCGGGGAGAGGTAGGCCAGGACCCTTTCCAGGTTTTCCCAAAGAGCCTCGCGAACGACCACTACAGCCTTCAGTGTAGCACGCTAGGAGCTTAGCTTCAGGAGGAAGGCGGATAGGGCCCCAGGCTCCATGAGGGCCACCAGGGTTCTGCCGGAGAAGGGGGCCAGCACCAGGGCTTTCTGGCCCAGGAGAAGCGCCACGGGCCCCTCTTCCTGAAAAAGCCCCCGCAGGGGCTCCAGAGCCCGCTTTAGCTCCTGAAGAGCTTCCTTGGGCAGGGGAGGGCTTTCCTCCAGGAAGCCCAAGGCCTCCACCCCGGGAAGCCGGAAGCGGTCCAGGTCTAAGGGGGGCTTCTCCTCAAAAACCCCCAGGAGGGCCTCGAGGTCCGCCCCCTGGATCTCCTTCAGGATGCTCTTGGCGGCCTCGGCCTCCCTTTTGAGCTCTTCCAGAAGGCTCTCGGCCTCGGCCAGGGTCTTCTCCACCTGGGCCAGGCCTTTGGGCCCCAGGCGTGGAAGCCTTTCCTTGGCGCTTTGCAGAAACTGGAGGAGGGGTCTGAGGCGGCGGTGGGTCTCGCTCTGGAAGCCCTCGAGGCCCCCGTAGGCCTGGAAGAGGGCGGTGAGTCGGGTCAGGACCTCCTCCCGTTTGGCCTCAAGCCGCCGCTTCAGGGCCTGGAGGGCCCGGGCCACCGGGGTGGGGTCGGGGAGGGGTTTGGCCTTCTCCTCGGCGATGAGGCGGAACACGCCCTCCCCCCCAAAGCCCAGGAAGCGCTCCGCCAGCGCCTCCATCCGGGAAAGCTCCTCCAGGGCCTCCTGCCTGGCCGCTTCCCGGGCCTGGGCCACCTCCCGGCGCAAGGCGGCGAGGTCGGGGAGCTCGCCTTTGGCGAGGGCTTCTTCCGCTTTCTCCAAGGATTCCCATAGGCCCAGGGCCAGGGCCTCGGGCCTTAGGGCCTTTAGCTCCTCCTCCGCCTCCTTGAGCTTGGCCTTCAGGGCCGCCTCCTCCCCCTGGGTCATGAGGAGGGCGGCGTAGCGGGCCTTGATCTCGGGGAGGCGCTGGGGGAGGGCCTCCAGGGGCACGGCCCTGAGCTCCTCTAGAAGGGGCGCGAAGGCCTCGCCCTTTGCGGCCAGCTCCCGGGCCAGGGCCTCCATTTCCGCCTCTAGCTTCCTCCTTTCCTCCTCCTGGCGCCTGGCCTCCGCCTCGAGGCGGGCCAGCTCCCCCTCCAGGAGCTTGAGGTCGGGTAGGCCCCCTTCCCTCAAGGTCTCCTCGGCCAGGGCGAAGGCGGCCTCTAGGGAGGCCTTGGCCTCCTCGGGCAGGGGGAGGCTTCGCAGGCGCGCTTCCAGCTGGATGAGGCGGGCCTTCTTTTCCGCCCGCAGGTTGGCCTCGGCCTCCTTTAAGGCGGCCTCCAGGAGGGAAAGCTTTTCCCCCGCTGGCTTTCCCGCCTCCAGAAGGGCCTGAACCTCGGCGAGGAGGGGGCTCACCGTGGGCTCCTGCAGAAGGTGGGCGTGGCGGGCCAGAAGCTCCTCCAGCCTCCGCCCTTCCTCCTCCACCTCTAGGGCCTCCAGGCGCCTCGCCGCCTCCTCGGGGAGGGCCTCCAGGTCCACGATGAGCTCCCCTTCCAGCTCCTCCGCCTCCTCCACGGTGAGGAAGACGTCCTCGGGGGGCTCTTCCTGGGTTTCAAAGACGATCTCCGGCAGGGTGGGGGGGCGGGCCACGCTGGACTCCAGGAGCTTCCGGAGCTCCAGGGCCAGGCTCCGGGCCCGCTCCACCTCCGCCTGGGCCAGGAGGCCTTCCTTCTGGGCCTCCCTTACCGTCTCCACCAGCTTCTCCAGCCGGCGCACCTTGGCCCCCCCCAGGTGGCGCACCCTTTCCAGGCTCTCCTCCAGGTGGGCCAGGTCCTTGGCCTGGCGCAGAAGGGCCTCCTCCAGCTTCTCCTCCAAGGCCTCCAGAAGGGCCTTGGCCTCCCGCATGAGCCTGGGGTCGGGGTCCTGGCGGAGGCGGTTGACGAGGGCCCGGTAGCGGGCCACCTCCGGCCAGTCCAGATAGAGGCCAAAGCGCTTCAGGCCCGCCTCCAGGGCCTCGAGGTCCGCCGGCTCCGAAGGCGCCGAGAGCTTCCGCAAGGCCTCCTCCACCACCCGCTTGGCCTCCTTGGCGGGAAGCCTCGCCTGGAGCTCCCGGAAGGCGAGGCCCTTCAAAAGGGTCTCCCCGTCCTTTGGGGAAAGCTCCTCTTGGCGCTTGCCCAGGCGCTTCAGACCCTCTTCCAGCACCGCCTCGGCCCGGGTTCCCAGGTGGCGCCGCAAGGTTTCCAGAATGAGCCCGTAGATGTCCGGCATCCCCTTTAGCTTATACCCTTGCTTCCCGTTTCCTTCGGCCTACCATGCCTCGTAGCTTCCTGAGGACTCTTTTGCCGGGGCCCCCATGCTGGCTCAAGCCAGCATGGGGTGGCATTACCCCCTTTCCAGGCGCAGCGGCTCGCCGAAGTAGAGCTTCTGGTGGGGGTAGGGGATCTCTATCCCCTCCCGGTCCAGGCGGTTTTTGATGCGCCTGCGAAACTCCCGGGCCACGGCCCACTGCTCGGCGGGCTTGGTGTTGAAGAGGACGCGGATGACCACCCCGGAGTCGGCCAGGCTCTGGACCCCCAGGACCTCGGGTGGATCGGCGAAGCGTTCCCGCCACTCGGGGTCTTGGTAAAAGCGGGCCACCTCGTCCCGGAAGACCTCCAGCGCCCGGTCCAGGTCCTCCCTGTAGGCCACGCTCACGTCCACCACCGCCCGGCTCCACTCCTGGGTGAGGACGGTCACCTGGCGCACCTCGGAGTTGGGGAGGAAGTGGACCCGCCCCTCCAGGTCCCGGAGCACGGTGAGGCGCAAGGAGAAGCGCTCCACCTTCCCCCCCACACCGCCGATCTGGACGATGTCCCCCACGCCGTACTGGTCTTCCAGGAGGATGAAGAAGCCGTTGATGAAGTCCCTGAGGAGGTTCTGCAGGGCGAAGCTCAGGGCGAGCCCCGCTACCCCCGCCCCCGCCAGGAGGGCGGTGACGTTGAGGCCCAGGTTGGAGAGGAAAAGAAGCCCCCCCAGGACCAGAACCACCGCCTTCAGCGCCGACTCGGAGGCCCGCCTCAGGGTCCTTCGCCGCACCGCCTCCCGGCTCAGGCCTTCCTCGGGTTCGGGGAGGCCCCTCAGCAGAAGGGGAACCAGGCGGTAGCCCAGGAAGGTGAGGGCCAGGACGGCCAGGGCGGAAACCCCTTGCCTCCCCAGCCACCGGGTGAGCTCCCGGCCCCAGGTGCGCCAGGGCTCCAGGGGGAGGTCCAGGGCGTGGGCCAGGCGGCTGAAGGCCAAGAGGCCCACCACCCCCCACCAGAGGAGGCCCAGAAGCTGGAAGAAGCGGTCGTCCCCCTTGGTGGGGGTGAGGCGGCTCAGGGCGTTCAGGGCCCGGGCCCCGTAGCGGCCCAAGAGCCAGGCCACAAGGAGGGTCAGGGCCAGGTCCAGCCAGGGTGCCATGGGGCCACTATACCCAAGCCCCGGGGCCTTATAGTGGGGGGCATGGAAGGCCACGTGCCCGAACCCACCCACACCCTCGAGGGCTGGCACATCCTCCACGACTTCCGCCGCCTGGACTTCCCCCGGTGGCGCAAGGCCTCCCCCCTGGAGAGGCAGGCGGCCTGGGAGGAGCTTTTGGGCCTCCTCGCCCTCTGGCGGCGGGTGGAGGAGGAGGGGCGGGGGTCTTTTGGGGTCTACCAGGTCATCACCCAGAAGGCGGACCTCCTCTTCCTGAACCTTAGGGAGACTCTGGACGAGCTTTTGGAACTGGAAAGCGCCTTGAACAAGAGCCTCTTCGCCGAGTACCTTTTGCCCGCCTACGGCTTTTACTCCGTGGTGGAGCTGGGAAGCCAGGAGAAGCCTCTAGACCCCGAGTCCCCCTACGTCAAGCCCCGCCTCACCCCCAGGGTACCTAAGGGGGGCTACGTCTGCTTTTACCCCATGAACAAAAGGCGGGAAGGGGGGGACAACTGGTACATGCTCCCCGCCAAGGAGCGGGCCCACCTCATGCGGGCCCACGGGGAGACGGGCCGGAAGTACCAGGGCAAGGTCCTCCAGGTCATCAGCGGGGCCCAGGGCCTGGACGACTGGGAGTGGGGGGTGGACCTCTTCAGCGAGGACCCCATCCAGTTCAAGAAGATCGTCTACGAGATGCGCTTTGACGAGGTCTCCGCCCGCTTCGGGGAGTTCGGGCCCTTCTACGTGGGCCGCTATCTGGACGAAAAGGCCCTGGCCCGCCTCCTGGACGTAGGATAGGGGCATGGAGCGCTACTTTTCCCTGGGGCTTTTTAGGCTCCTCCCGGCGTTTCGCCGCCTCGAGGCCGAGGCCCAGGAGCACCTGAAGGAGGAGTTCGCCCTCCTTCTCCGCCGCTATGCCGAGCGGGGGGGCTCCCTCAGGGCCTACAGCCTGGTGGGCCTCTCCGCCGAGGCCGACCTCCTCCTCTTCCAGGGGGCGGAGGACCCCAAGGCCTTCCAGGCCCTTCGGCGGGAGGCCAACCGGACCCGGTTCATGGGCTACCTGGAGCCCGTGGCCCTCTTCCTAGACCGGGGGGAGGGGGAGCCGGGGGAAGACCCCGTGGCCCTCTTCCCCTACGGGCTGGAAGGCGCCCCTCCTCAGGGGGCGAAGGTCCTCCGGGGGCGGCAGGTGGTCCTCCTGGAGGGGCCCCTTGCCCTCCTCTTCCCCCTGGCGGTGGCGGAGGGGGGGTATTTGGCCCTCCCCCGGGGCTTCCGGGAAGCCTTGGACGACCTGGGCTGAGCGCCCGCACTTTGGTTTCGCAACATGGGGTGCCCAAGCCGGGGCTAAAGGGTTTTCTGGGGCCCCCACCGCGGCAAAAGCCGCGGTGGGGTACTTAGCGGAGGCGCCTCAGGGCCTCCTTGATGAGCTCCTGGGCCCTGGCCCCCGGGTTTTTAGCCAGGAGGTCCAGGACCACGCTCCGGGCCTGCCCCTCCTTGAAGCCCAGGGCGGCCAGGGCCAGGATGGCTTCCTCCGCCTCCCCGCTTTCCACTTTCTCCCCGGTGAGGAGTTCCTTGGGCACCTTGCCCTTGAGCTCCAGGACCAGGCGCTCGGCCAGGCGCTTGCCCACCCCGCTGGCCGAGGTGAGGAGCCTCAGGTCCCCCTCGGCCAGGGCCTGGGCCAGAAGCCTCGGGGGGAGGGCGGAGAGGAGGGCCAGGGCCACCTTGGGCCCCACCCCGCTCACGGAGAGGAGGAGCTCAAAGAGCTTGAGGCTTTCCTCCTCGGGGAAGCCGAAGAGGAAAAGGCCTTCCTCCCGAAGGGCCAGGTGGGTGTGGACCCCCACCTCCTCCCCCTCCCTCAGGCCCTGGAGGAAGGGGCTTGGGGCCTGGACCTGGAAGCCCACCCCGCCCACCAGGAGGAGGAAGCTCCCCTCCTCCTTCCTGGCCACCACGCCCTTCAAGTAGCGAATCATACCCTTGTTTCCCCTTTCCGTCGGCCTATTGCCGGGGCCCCATGCTGGCTTGGGCCAGCATGGGGTGGCATCATCGCCCTTGGAAGCGGGGCGGGCGCTTCTCCCGGAAGGCCCTGACCCCCTCCTCGTGGTCCAGGGTGCGCCCCGCCTCCCCCTGGAGGATGGCCTCGAGGGCCAAAGCCTCGGTGAGGGAGAGGCGGTAGGTCTCCAGGAGGAGCTTTTTGGTGAGGGCCAGGGCGCGGGTGGAGCCCTGGGCCAGCTCCTGGGCCTTCCCCATGGCCTCCTCCATGAGGCGCTCGGCGGGCACCACCCGGTGCACCAGGCCTAGCGCCAGCGCCTCCTCCGCCGAGAGGCGGGGGGAGAGGTAGAGGAGCTCCTGGGCCTTGGCCAGGCCCACCAGGCGGGGCAGGAGGAAGCTCATCCCCGTGTCGGGCACCAGGCCGATGCGGGCGAAGGCCGTGGTGAAGCTGGCCCCCGCCGCCGCCAGGCGGTAGTCCCCCCAGAGGGCCAGGCTCATCCCCGCCCCCGCCGCTGGGCCGTTCACGGCCACCACCAGGGGCTTTTCTAGGGCGCTGATGGCCTCCACCACCCGGTTGTAGCGGCGGAGATGGGCCTCGTAGTCGGGCTTGGCCTCGCCGAACTCCGTGAGGTCCTGGCCGGCGGAGAAGGCCTTTCCCGCCCCCGTGAGGAGGAGGGCGCGGACCTCCTTATCCTCGTTGGCGGCTTGGAGGGCCTGAAAGAGGGCTTCCAGAAGCTCGCCCGTGATGGCGTTGAGCCTTTCGGGCCGGTTCAGGGTCAGGACCAGGACGCTTCCCTGGCGCTCCGTCAGGATCATGGCCCCATTGTAAAGCCCCAGAGCACCTACACCGCTTTTTGGTGTAGCGTAGTGAAGGGGGTATACCGCCCCGGGAGGTAGGATGGAGCTCACGCTGGAAAGCCAAGGCTACCTGGAGGCCCTGTACCGGGCTTACCTGGAGGACCCCTTTTCCTTGCCCGAGGAGTGGCGGCGCTACTTCTCCGCTTTGGCCCTGGAGGACGGCCGACGAGAACCCTTGGCCAAGGCCCCGCCTTTGGCCGAGGCCTTTGACCCGGCCTTTCCCCTGAAGGTGGAGAGGCTGGCCCAGGCCTACCGGGAGCTGGGCCACCTGGCGGCCCAGATAGACCCCCTGGGCCGAAAGCGCCCCTGGCCCAAGGCGCTCACCCTGGAGGCCCATGGCCTCGCCCCCGAGGACCTCAAAAAACCCCTTCCCCCCGTCTTTGGGGCCCCCACCCTCGAGGCCCTTCTGGAGCGCCTAAAGGCCACCTATTTAGGCCCGGTGGGCTTTGAGCTCGCCCACGTGGAGCCCGAGGAGCGGGCCTGGCTCCTGGCCCAGGTGGAGGCCCCCTGGCCCAAGCCCCCCCTCGAGGCCAGGAAGCGGCTTCTCCGGGGCCTCATGGAGGCCAGCCTCTTTGAGGCCTTCCTGCAGAAGAAGTACCTGGGGGCCAAGACCTTCAGCGTGGAGGGCCTGGAAAGCCTCATCCCCCTTCTCCAGGAGACCCTGGAGGAGGCGGCCCGGCACGGGGTGCGGGAGGTGGTCCTGGGCATGGCCCACCGGGGGCGTCTGAACGTCCTGGCCCACGTGGTGGGCAAGCCCTTTGAGCGCATCTTCCGCGAGTTTGAGGAGATCTTCCCCGAGGGCTACTCCGGGGACGTCAAGTACCACCTGGGCTTCTCCAGCGACCGCCTGACCGCCTATGGGCCCATCCACGTCTCCTTGAACTTCAACCCCAGCCACCTGGAGTTCGTGAACCCCGTGACCTTGGGCCGGCTTCGGGCCAAGCAGGACCGCTTCGGGGACCGGGAGAGGCGGCGGGGCCTGGCGGTTTTGGTCCACGGGGACTCGGCCTTCATCGGGGAGGGGATCGTCCAGGAGACCCTGAACCTGTCCCAGCTCCCCGGCTACGGGGTGGGGGGCACCCTCCACGTGGTGGCCAACAACCAGCTGGGCTTCACCACCCTGCCCTCGGAGTACACCTCCTGCCGCTACCCCACGGATATCGCCAAGATGCTGGGGGCGCCCATCTTCCACGTGAACGCCGAGGCCTTGGACGAGCTCTGGTTCGTCCTGAGGCTGGCCCTGGCCTACCGCCAGCGCTACGGCAAGGACGTGGTCATAGACCTGGTGGGCTACCGCCGCCGGGGCCACAACGAGACCGACGAGCCCTCCTTCACCCAGCCCACCATGTACGCCGAGATCGCCCGGCGCCCCGAGCCCTGGAAGGTCTACGCCGAGCGCCTTCTGGCCGAGGGGGCCATCTCCCAGGAGGAGATCGGGGCCTGGCAGGAGGCCTACCTGGAGCGGCTGGAAAGCGAGTTCGCCCGGGTCAAGGCCGAGCCGGGCCCGGTGGTCCTCCACGGGCTTTCCGGCATCTGGCAGGGGTACGTGGGCGGCGAGGACCGCCTGGTGCCGGAGGTGGACACCGGGGTGCCCAAGGAGGCCCTAAGGAACCTCCTCCTGCGCCTGGCCTCGGTTCCCGAGGGCTTCCAGGTCCACCCCAAGCTGAAGCGCTTCCTGGAGGCCCGCCGGGAGATGGCCGAGGAAAAACGCCCCCTGGACTGGGCCGCCGCCGAGGCCCTGGCCTTCGCCTCCTTGGCGGTGGAGGGGCATAGGGTGCGCCTCACGGGCCAGGATGCCCTAAGGGGTACCTTCACCCAGCGCCACGCCGCCCTCTACGACTACGCCACCGGCAGGCCCTACATCCCCCTCCAGCACCTGGCCGAGGGGCAGGCCGAGGTGGAGATCTACAACTCCCCCCTCTCCGAGGCCGGGGTCCTGGGCTTTGAGTACGGCTACAGCCTGGACTACCCCGAGGGCCTCATCCTCTGGGAGGCCCAGTTCGGGGACTTCGTCAACGTGGCCCAGGTCTACATTGACCAGTTCCTGGCCAGCGCTGAGGCCAAGTGGAACCGGCTTTCGGGGCTGGTGCTCCTCCTGCCCCACGGCCTCGAGGGCCAGGGCCCCGAGCACTCCTCCGCCAGGCTGGAGCGCTTTTTGCAGCTTGGGGCCCGGGACAACCTCCAGGTGGCCTACCCCACCACCCCGGCCCAGTTCTTCCACCTCCTGCGCCGCCAGGTGAAGCGCAAAATCCGCAAGCCCCTCGTCGTCATGACCCCCAAGAGCCTCCTCCGCCACCCCGAGGTGGTCTCCGCCCTGGAGGAGCTGGCCCAGGGCCGCTTCCAGAAGGTCATCCCCGAGCGCATCAAGGGGGCCAGGAAGGTCCTCCTCACCTCGGGCAAGGTCTACTACGACCTTTTGGCCAAAAGGCGGGAGCTTGCGGCGGAGGACGTGGCCCTCATCCGGCTGGAGCTCCTCTACCCCTTCCCCGAGGAGGAGCTCAAGGAGGCCCTGGGCTTCTACCCCAGGAAGACCCCGGTGGTCTTCGTCCAGGAAGAGCCCATCAACCAGGGGGCCTGGTGGTACCTCTCGGCCCGCTTCTGCGGGGAGATCTACGGCCACCCCTTCAGCGTGGTGGCCCGGCCCGAGTCCCCAAGCCCGGCCGTGGGCTCCTCCAAGGTGCACAGGCTGGAGCAGGAAGAGCTTCTTGAGGAAGCTTTTAAGTAAGGAGGTCCAAGGTGCAGGAGCTGAAAGTCCCCTCTGTGGGCGAGTCCATCGTGGAAGTGGAGATCGGCGCCTGGCTGAAGAAGGAGGGCGAGGCCTTCCAGGCCGACGAGCCCTTGGTGGAGCTCATCACCGACAAGGCCACCCTGGAGCTCCCCGCCCCCTTCGCCGGGACCCTGAAGAAGATCCTGAAGGCCCAGGGCGAGACGGCCCGGGTGGGGGAGGCCATCGCCCTCCTGGAGGAGGGGAAGGTGGAGGCGCAGGTCCAGGCGCCCACCCAGGCTCCTGAGGAGGCTTCCCCGGAGCCCCTGGCCATGCCTGCCGCCGAGCGGCTCATGCGGGAGGCGGGGGTCTCCCCCAAGGAGGTGGTGGGCACCGGCCTGGGCGGCCGCATCCTCAAGGAGGACGTGGAGCGCCACCTGGAGGCGCGGAAAGCCCCTCCCATGCCCGCCG
The DNA here is from genome assembly GCF_001280255.1 of Thermus aquaticus. Classification (NCBI taxonomy): domain Bacteria; kingdom Thermotogati; phylum Deinococcota; class Deinococci; order Thermales; family Thermaceae; genus Thermus; species Thermus aquaticus. The sequence goes on from NZ_LHCI01000106.1 coordinate 644,530, forward strand.
AGCCTGCGCCGCCCCCTTCCCCTCAGGCCCCCGCCGATAAGCCCTGGCGGGTGGACGAGGCCGTGCCCATGACCCCCCTCCGCCGCCGCATCGCCGAGAGGCTCCTCCAGGCCCGCCAGACCACGGCCATGCTGACCACCTTCAACGAGGCCGACATGTCGGCGGTCATCGCCCTGAGGCGGGAGCTGGGGGAGGCCTTCCAGAAGAAGCACGGGGTCAAGCTGGGCTTCATGAGCTTCTTCGTCAAGGCCGTGGTCCAGGCCCTGAAGGAGATCCCCGAGCTGAACGCCGAGATCCGCGACAATACCATCGTCTACCACCGCTACTACGACATCGGCATCGCCGTGGGGGGCGGGGAGGGGCTGGTGGTGCCCGTCCTGAGGGACGCCGACCGCCTCTCCTTCGCCGAGATAGAGAGGCAGATCGCCGACTTCGCCGAACGGGCAAGGGCCAGGAAGCTCAAGCCCGAGGAGCTCATGGGGGGCACCTTCACCATCACCAACGGGGGGATCTACGGCTCCTTAAACTCCACCCCCCTCCTCAACCCGCCCCAGGTGGGGATTCTGGGCATGCACGCCATCCAGGAAAGGCCCGTGGCCCGGGAGGGCCAGGTGGTCATCCGCCCCATGATGTACCTGGCCCTCTCCTACGACCACCGCATCGTGGACGGGAGGGAGGCGGTCACCTTCCTGCGCCGGGTGAAGGAGCTCATAGAAAACCCCGCCCGGCTCCTTCTGGAGGTGTAGCGTGTACGACCTCCTGGTGATCGGGGCCGGGCCCGGCGGGTACGTGGCCGCCATCCGGGCGGCCCAGCTGGGGATGCGGGTGGGGGTGGTGGAGAAGGAGAAGGCCCTGGGGGGGACCTGCCTCAGGGTGGGGTGCATCCCCTCCAAGGCGCTTCTGGAGACCACCGAGCGCATCTACGAGGTGAAAAAGGGCCTCCTTGGGGCCAGGGTCCAGGGCCTCGAGGTGGACCTGAAGGCCCTCATGGCCCACAAGGACAAGGTGGTCCAGGCCAACACCCAGGGGATTGAGTTCCTCTTCAAGAAAAACGGCATCGCCCGCCACCTGGGCACGGCCCGCTTCCTCTCCGAGAGGAAGGTCCTGGTGGAGGAGACGGGGGAGGAGCTCTCGGCCCGCTTTTTCCTCATCGCCACCGGTTCGGCTCCCCTCATTCCCCCCTGGGCCCAGGTGGACGGGGAAAGGGTGGTGACCTCCACCGAGGCCCTTTCCTTCCCCGAGGTGCCGGAGAGGCTCATCGTGGTGGGGGGTGGGGTCATCGGCCTCGAGCTCGGCGTGGTCTGGCACCGCCTGGGGGCCGAGGTGGTGGTCCTGGAGTACATGGACCGGATCCTGCCCACCATGGACGCCGAGCTTTCCCGGGCGGCGGAAAAGGTCTTTAGAAAGGAGGGCCTCACCATCCGCACGGGGGTGCGGGTCACCGCCGTGCTGCCCCAGGCTAAGGGGGCCCGGGTGGAGCTGGAAGGCGGGGAGGTTCTGGAGGCGGACCGGGTGCTTTTGGCCGTGGGCCGGAGGCCCTACACCGAGGGGCTTGGCCTGGAAAACGCCGGGCTTTTCACCGACGAAAGGGGCCGGATCCCCGTGGACGAGCACCTAAGGACCAAGCTTCCCCACATCTACGCCATTGGGGACGTGATCCGGGGTCCCATGCTGGCCCACAAGGCTAGCGAGGAGGGCATCGCCGCGGTGGAGCACATGGCGAAGGGCTTTGGCCACGTGGACTACCAGGCCATCCCCAGCGTGGTCTACACCCACCCCGAGGTGGCCGGCGTGGGGTATACGGAGGAGGAGCTGAAGGAAAAGGGCATCCCCTACAAGGTGGGGAGGTTCCCCTACTCTGCCAGCGGCCGCGCCCGGGCCATGGGGGATACGGAAGGGTTTATCAAGGTCCTGGCCCACGCCAAGACCGACCGCATCCTGGGGGTCCACGGGATCGGGGCCCGGGTGGGGGACGTCCTGGCCGAGGCGGCCTTGGCCATCTTCTTCAAGGCCAGCGCCGAGGACGTGGGCCGCGCCCCCCACGCCCACCCCTCCCTCTCGGAGATCCTCAAGGAGGCCGCCTTGGCGGCGTGGGAGAAGCCCATCCACTTTTAACCAAAGAACTCCCCCCGGGGTTACCCCGGGGGGACAGCTAGTGGCGGCTCTCCCTCTAGGGTTCTCGGGCAAGGAGGCGTACGTACATGAAGTCGGGTTGGCCTGCGCTGGAGCCTGGCCTGGCCACTATGGTGCCTACGCGGGTGCCCCGGTCCTCCGGCATGCTCCCGGTCACGGCCAGGTCTGGCCCGGCCACGTAGATCTCGTAGGTGCCCGGGGCGATCTCATAGAACCAGGCCTCGCCGTTTTGATCGGTCTTGGCCCAGTAGATGGGGGTGGGGTCGGTGGGGTCCCCAGGGCGGAGCCCCTGGCCCCGCAGGATTACGTCCGCTAGGACGCCAGTGAAGACGCCCCGCTCGTTCTGGTACTCCACCTTGATCCTGACCACCGAGCCCTTCTGAGGTAGGGCGGAGCACCCTTGGGCCAGGAGGTTGGCCAGGTTGCCGACGTTCAGGTGGCCCCAACCCTTTTCCCGGGTGAAGGTCTGTTCCCAGGTGGTGGTCTCCAGGGCTCGGCGCACCTGGTAGGGGGTGGCGCCTGGGCAGGCCCCTTTCACTAAAGCGGCGGCGGCGGCGGTATAGGGGCCGGAGAAGGAGGTGCCGGAGATGAGGCCGTATCCGCCGCCGAGCCAAGTGGGGTTGGCCAGAAGGACATCCAGGCCGGGGGCAGCGCTGGAGATGTGGCGACCGTAAGTGGAGAAGTTGGTCTTGTTGCGGTTGCCGTCGGCGGCCGCAGAGGCGATAATGCCCGGATAGCCCGCCGGGGTGCGCACCTCGTCCTTGTAGGAGTTCCCGGCGCTGGCCACCACCACCACGCCGTTGGCCAGGGCGTAGTCAAAGGCTTCCTTCACGAGGTTCCCGTATCCCAGACCGCCCCAGGAGTTGTTGAGGATCTGGGCCCCGCGGTTGACCGCCCAGACGATGCCCCGGGCGGTGTAGAAGTCCCCCACGTAGTTCGGCTGGAAAATGGCTACCGGGAGGAATTTGGTCCTGGGCGCGAGGCCCACGATGCCCTGGCCGTCCTTGGCGGCGCTCACCGTGGAGGCCACGAAGGTGCCGTGGGAGATGTTGCTTGCGCCAAGCCCTTGGATGAAGGCTGTCCAGGTGGAGGCCTGGGTATAGGTGGTGTTGGTGACTGGGTCGTAGGCCAGCCCCGCCCAGTTGGCGGCTAGGTCGGGGTGGGTAACGTCAGCGGGATCGTCAATGATAGCCACGGTCACCCCTTCCCCAAAGAAGCCGCGGTCCCAAGCAGGTCTGGCGTTCAGGTGGCGGGGGTCCAGGGCGTATTGGGGCAGCTGGTCAAAGATCTGGTCGGGAGGGTTGCCCAGGGGCGCAAGCCCCCCTCCGCCAGCCCGCCTCTGCACCACTGGGTCGTCCTTAGGGGCCAGGGCCATGGCCAGGTGGGGCTCGGCGTACCGCAGGCCCGGAAGCCCCTTCAAGGCTTTGCTGGCCTTCAAAGCATCCCCGGGCACCCGGAGGAGGGCAGCGCGAAGCTCGGGGATGCGGGCGATCTCCGTGGCGCCTAGCTTGCGGATGGCCTCCTGCAGGGCGGCCTCGTCCTGGTAGGCCACCACCACCTCGTTTTGGACGTAGGTGAGGTTCTCGCCCGAAGCCAGGGTAGGGTTGGGGTTTTGGGGAGGCCGGATGGCGTTTTGGTTGCACGCCGCCAAAAGGCCTAGAAGAGCAAGGGTCCAAAGCTTCCTCATCTCACTCCCCCGTGGTGAAGTCAAAGACCTGGGTCCCAGGGCGGGTTATGCGAATAAAGGAGGTGGAGCTGGGCCAGGTCTGGACGCTGTAGGCCGAAACTCGGTAACCCTCGGCGGGGTTGTACTTGTAGGCGTAGCTCACCCAAAGCTGCCAGGCGTAAGTGCGGAAGCTTTGGAGCTGGGGAAGGAGCGCCTGGCCGTCAAAGTTGTAGGGCAAGGTGAAGGTGTTCCGGGTGAGGTCAACTGGCACTGCGTTGGGCTTGGCGGGATTTATCAGGCCTGCTGTGTCGGTGTACACGGTAAAGGTGTTGTTAGGAAAACCGTAGACCAAGGCCTCTCCCTGCGGCACCCCATTCCCCTGAGGCCCGGTGCCGAACTCCACAAAGAGGAGGAAGCCGCCGAGGGTTTGCCAGGCCACCCCTACCCAGGGGTCCCGAGTGCCGGTCAGGGTGTCCCAGAGAACCAGGTTGTAGGCGGCTCCATCAGCCCCGGCAGCCAGCTGGGGATGGCCGATGGTGAAGTCTGGGGTTCTGGGGACGCCCGTGGTCTCGTCGGCAGGGCTCAGGAGGGGTGCGAAGAAGGGAGGCAGGGGCGTAGTGGAGCTAGGCGCGCTTTCGGCCCGGTTGGCCCCTCGGGCCACCACCCGGTAATAGTAGGTCTGGCCGGGGGTGAGGTCGGGGGAGGCGTCGCGGAAGAAGAAGGGCCGGTCAAAGGGGTTGGTGGGGCAGCTGGTGCTGCGGGCGCCGCCCACCGTGCCCACCCGAGTCCAGTTCTGCCCGTCTTCGGAGCGCTCAATGTCAAAGGCAAAAGGAGTGGCCGTCGCCGTGTAGCACCAGCGCACCTCCACGTAGAGGTTGCTGCCCTCGGGCACGGCGCTGAGGTCCAAGGGCATATCCCCCACCTGGCCCTTACCCAAAGGCACGGTCAGGTTGAGGGGGGTCTCTGCCCGGAAGAAGCCCACGGCCTCGGTTAGGGTTATGGCCATAGCAGCCACTCCTGTGGGGGCGGAGACGGTGTTGTTCTGGGTGGGGGAGGTGTTCACGAAGGTTATGGGCACGATGTAGTGGCTCCGGTTGTTGTTGAAGTCGTAGGCTACCACTTCCAGGAACACCCGCTCGCCGCTGGCGCTACCCAGCCCGGCTACGGCGGTGCCGGAAAGGGTTTGGTTACCCGTGTCCTCCACCTCACTGAAGATGCGCCGCGAAGAGGTGGCCGTGTTAGAGAGGAAGGCGGATCCCGGGGTCCGGCCCAAGGCCACGTAGATGAAGCGCATGGGCCTCACGAAGTCCCTTGTGGCGTCCACCTGGACCCGGAAGGGGATGGTGTTGGTGAAGGTGCCGCCTTCCAAAGGCTGGCTGCCGTCCTGGGTGATGACCAGGGTGGGCGGGGTGGTGCTGGCGCTAGCATCAAAGGCGGGCTTTTGGATGATGCGCACAAAGCCCATCTCCGGCACCCGGACCCCTTCTACAAAGCTCCCCGCCATGCCCGGCTTCTGGACCTCGAGGCGGTAGGTGTCCGCGGGGATATTGGCGAAGGTGAACGCCCCTTGGGCGTCCGTGGTGGTGGTGGCCACCAGGGTGCCGCCCCGCATGAGCCGGACCTGGCTCCCGGCAACGGGGCCGCCGGCGTTCTCGCTGACCACCATTCCGGAGAGGGTTTCCGTGCCCGTCGGGCCAGTTACCTTGAGGCTCAAAGACGCGGTCTTGTTCAGGTTCCCCGAGGTGGCCTTGATCTGCAGGTCGTAATCACCGGCGTTTACCGTGCTATCCACGTCAACGGTGAGGGTCTGGGTCACGGGGCCCGACCCGGTCACGCTGACGCTGCTGGGGGAGAGGGTTACACCGCTGGGAGCGCCCACCAGCTCCAGGTTCACCGTCCCGGCGAAGCCGTTCTGGGGGGTGATGGTCAGCCGGGTGGTGCCGCTAGACCCCTGCTGGACCGTGAGGCTCGTGGGGTTGAGGGAGATGGTGAAGTCGGGGGGCCTGGAGCATGCGGTTAGGACAGCGCCTAGGGCTAGTAGAGCCAGGATAAAGGCTTTTCTCATAACCCTTCCTCCTTTGAAGCCTTAGGGTTTCTAAGCATAGCTTGCCTCCTTTCGGCCAGATGGGTTTTGGAACCCAAGGGGTTTTTATCACTCTAGGGGCCTTGTTGTCAAGCGCTGAAGCAGGGCTTTACCCAAAACTCCTTCCTCGCCCTCCCTTAGCCTGCTTCAAGAGTTCTTGGGTGACTTCATAGTTGAGCAGGCGAACCAGGCCCCTCAGGAGCAGGTACGGACCATCCCTCTCGCTGGGCAGCCCCAGCTTGCCCCCGAGCTGCAAAAGAAACCCCTTGAACGGATCCCCCAACCGCTCAACTTCCCAAAGGAACACCGCCAGCCCCAGCAAAAC
>NZ_LHCI01000106.1:652044-682742 GCF_001280255.1 Thermus aquaticus
CCCTCCACCTCCACCTCCCTCCATCCGAAGTGGAGCCGCACCCGCTGGTACCTGCCCCCTACCCTCAGCTCCACCTCCTCCCCACAGGGAAGGGCCAGGGAAGAAGCCACCTTCGCCAGAGAACCCCCCTCCCCAAGCTTCCGGTCCCGGTAGACCCGCACCACGAACTCCTCCCCCAGGGCCAGCACCTGCCCAAACACCTTCCGGTCGTCAAACCCCCGGTCCGCCACATACACCAGCCTCCTGCCCACGCCCCCCAATCGCTCCCGGGCCGCCTCAATGGCTCCCTCCACCTCCTTGGGCAGGCTGGCAAACCCCCTCTCCCCGTAGGCCACCAGGTGGGCGTACCCCAGGGCCAGCCGCCCCGCGGGGTCCAACCCCAGGGCGGCGAGGAGCTCGCTCACCCGGGCTGAGCCTGCGGCCAAGGCGCCCCGCACCACCTCTTCAAACCGTCGGTGGAGGCGCTTATCGGGGGAAAACGCTCGCAAAACGGCCCGTGAACTCCTGGAGCCTGGCCTCGGCCACCTTGAGCATGTCCATGGATCACCCCCGGTACCAGATACGGGCTGCGCCCGCAAGGGGAGATTTACCACGAAACGGAGATGTGGGTAAAGTCCTGCTGAAGGAGAGGTGGAACTGTAACCGGGATCTTTGTGTATACTTATGCACGCCCCTCGAGGGGGTAGACTGGGAGGGACATGAAGATCGTCTTGGCCTACTCCGGCGGACTGGACACCAGCATCATCCTCAAGTGGCTCAAGGAAACCTACGGGGCCGAGGTCATCGCCTTCACCGCCGACATCGGCCAGGGGGAGGAGGTGGAGGAGGCCCGGGAGAAGGCCCTGAAGACCGGGGCCTCCAAGGCCATCGCCCTGGACCTCAAGGAGGAGTTCGTCCGGGACTTCGTCTTCCCCATGATGCGCACGGGGGCGGTCTACGAGGGCTACTACCTCCTAGGCACCGCCATCGCCCGGCCTTTAATCGCCAAGTACCTGGTGAAGATCGCCGAGGAGGAGGGGGCGGAGGCCATCGCCCACGGGGCCACGGGCAAGGGCAACGACCAGGTGCGCTTTGAGCTCACCGCCTACGCCCTCAGGCCCAACATCCGGGTCATCGCCCCCTGGCGGGAGTGGAGCTTTAAGGGCCGCCAGGAGATGATCGCCTACGCCGAGGCCCACGGCATCCCCGTGCCCGTGACCCAGGAGAAGCCCTACTCCATGGACGCCAACCTCCTGCATATTTCCTACGAGGGGGGGGTCCTCGAGGACCCCTGGGCCGAGCCCCCCGAGGGGATGTTCCGCATGACCCTAGACCCCGAGAAGGCCCCCGACGCGCCCGAGTACGTGGAGGTGGAGTTCCATGAGGGGGACCCGGTGGCGGTGAACGGGGAGAGGCTCTCCCCGGCGGCCCTGTTGCAGAGGCTCAACGAGATCGGGGGCCGCCACGGGGTGGGCCGGGTGGACCTGGTGGAAAACCGCTTCGTGGGCATGAAGTCCCGGGGGGTCTACGAGACCCCGGGGGGGACCATCCTCTACCACGCCCGGCGGGCGGTGGAAAGCCTCACCCTGGACCGGGAGGTCCTGCACCAAAGGGACATGCTCGCCCCCAAGTACGCCGAGCTCGTCTACTACGGCTTCTGGTACGCTCCCGAGCGGGAGGCCCTGCAGGCCTACTTTGACCACGTGGCCAAGGCGGTCACCGGCGTGGCCCGGCTCAAGCTCTACAAGGGGAACGTGTACGTGGTGGGCAGGAAGGCCCCCAAGAGCCTCTACCAGAAGGACCTGGTCTCCTTTGACGAGCTCGGGGCCTACGACCAGAAGGACGCCGAGGGCTTCATCAAGATCCAGGCCCTGCGCCTCAGGGTCAGGGCCCTGGTGGAGGGGAAGGGCCATGGCGCATAGGACCTGGGGCGGCCGCTTCGCGGAGGGGCCCGATGCCCTGGCGGCCCGCTTCAACGCCTCCTTGCCCTTTGACCGGGCCCTTTGGCGGGAGGACCTATGGCAGAACCGGGTCCACGCCCGCATGCTCAAGGAGGCGGGCCTCCTCACCGAGGAGGAGCTAGAGGCCATCCTTAAGGGCCTAGACCAGATAGAGCGGGAGATTGAGGCGGGCACCTTCCCCTGGCAGGAGGAGCTGGAGGACGTCCACATGAACCTCGAGGCCCGCCTCATAGAGCTCATCGGCCCTCCCGGGGGCAAGCTCCACACCGCCCGTAGCCGCAACGACCAGGTGGCCACCGACCTCAGGCTTTTCCTGCGGGCCGCCCTAGACGAGCTCCTCGCCCTCCTTCTAGAGCTCCGCCGGGTCTTGGTAAAGGAGGCGGAAAGGCACCTGGAGCCCCTTTACGTCCTTCCCGGCTACACTCACCTGCAGCGGGCCCAGCCGGTGCTCCTCGCCCACTGGTTTCTGGCCTACTACGAGATGCTAAAGCGGGACGCAGGGCGCCTGGAGGACGCCAGGGAGCGCCTCAACGAGAGCCCCCTGGGGGCCGCCGCCCTGGCGGGGACGGGCTTTCCCATAGACCGCCACCTCACCGCCCGGGAGCTGGGCTTCAGGGCCCCCATGCGGAACTCCCTGGACGCCGTGGCCTCCCGGGACTTTGCCCTGGAGGTCCTTTCCGCCTTTAACATCGGCCAGCTCCACCTAAGCCGCCTGGCCGAGGAGCTCATCCTTTACAGCACCGAGGAGTTTGGCTTCGTGGAGATTCCCGATGCCTTCGCCACCGGCTCATCCATCATGCCCCAGAAGAAGAACCCCGACATCCTGGAGCTCATCCGGGCCAAATCGGGCAGGGTCCTGGGGGCTTTGGTGGCCCTCTCCACCGTGCTGAAGGGCCTGCCTCTGGCCTACAACAAGGACCTGCAGGAGGACAAGGAGCCCCTTCTGGACGCCCTCGCCACCTACCGGGATAGCCTTAGGCTCCTTACCGCCATGCTCCCGGGGCTTAGGTGGAACCGGGAGAGGATGTGGCAGGCGGCGGAGGGGGGTTTCGCTTTGGCCACGGAGCTGGCCGACTACCTGGCCCAAAAGGGGCTTCCCTTCAGGGAGGCCCACCACGTGGTGGGGAGGCTGGTGAGGAAGCTCTCTGAGGAGGGGCGGGCCCTGAAGGACCTAACCCTACAGGACCTGAAGGCCCACCACCCCCTCTTCGCCGAGGACGCCCTTCCCCTCCTCCGCCTGGAGAGCGCCATCCACCAGCGGCGCTCCTACGGGGGCACGGCCCCGGAGGCGGTGCGGGAGCGGCTTTTGGAGGCCAAAAAGGAGGTAGGCCTTGCTTGAGCCCATAAGCCTTACCCCTCACCCCGTGGCCCTGCCCGAGGTGCGGCGGGAGGCGGGGGTGGAGCTCCGGAAGGCCAGGCTTGACGATGTGGACGCCATCTACTGGCTCATCCGCTACTGGGCGGAAAAGGGCCTCATGCTGGTCCGCAGCCACAGCCACCTCTACGAGAACATCCGCGACTTCCAGGTCCTGGAGGACGAGGACGGGCACATCGTGGGCACCGTGGCCCTCCACGTCCTCTGGCGGGACCTGGCCGAGATCCGGGGCCTGGCCGTCCACCCCAAGCGCCAGGGCCAGGGCCTCGGGCGGTGGCTGGTCTTAGGGGCGGAAAGGGAGGCCCGGGACCTGGGCCTTTCCCGGGTCTTCGCCTGGACCCTGCAGGTGAACTTCTTCCGCAGCCTGGGCTACCAGGTGACCACCCGGGAGGCCCTGCCCCCCAAGGTGTGGAGCGAGTGCAACGCCTGCCCCTTCTACGAGAACTGCCGGGAGATCGCCGTCATCAAGGGGCTTTCTCCCGGGGCCTTTGGGGGCTAGAATGGGCGGGATGGGCACCCTGACCCGCTACCTGGAAGAGGCCATGGCCCGGGCCCGCTACGAGCTCATCGCAGACGAGGAGCCCTACTACGGGGAAGTCCCAGACTTGCCCGGGGTCTGGGCCACGGGGAAGAGTTTGAGGGAGTGCGAGGCCAACCTGCAGGCGGCCCCGGAGGACTGGCTTCTCTTTCTTCTCTCCCGTGGTGAGACGCCCCCGCCCTTAGGCGAGGTCCGCATTGATCTACCCCATGGCGAGGCGGCTTAGACCGGTTTCCCGAAAGGAGCTCGTGGCGCGGCTTAAGGCCTTGGGTTTTTCTGGGCCCTACACAGGGGGACGGCACCGGTTCATGGTGCGGGGTTCCGTGCGCTTGGTCTTGCCCAATCCCCACCGGGGTGAGGTGGGCGTGGACCTTCTAATACCACCCCATGCTGGGCCAAGCCAGCATGGGGGCCCCGGCAAAAGGTTCCTGGGGAAGTTACCAAGCATGGTGGGCCAAAGGAAGCACAAGGATATAAAGCGCATCCTGAGGCAAGCGGGGATGGAGGAGGAGGGATGGCTGGAATGAAGGAGCGGGCCGTGTTGGTCCTCGAGGACGGCACCGTTTACCACGGCTACGCCTTCGGGGCCACGGGGAAGACGGTGGGGGAGGTGGTCTTCAACACCGCCCAGACGGGCTACCAGGAGATCATGACCGACCCCAGCTACCACGGCCAGATCGTGGTCATGACCTACCCCCACCAGGGGAACTACGGGGTGAACGTCTACGATATGCAGAGCAACCGCCCCTGGGTCAAGGGCTTCGTGGCCAAGGAGTTCAGCCGCATCGCCTCCAACCCCCGGGCCCAGCAGACCCTGGGGGAGTTCATGGCCTTCTACGGGGTGGTGGGGATTGAGGGCATAGACACCCGGGCCCTGGTGCGCAAGATCCGCGAAGGGGGGGTGCTCAAAGGAGCCATCGCCCACGCCAGCCTCTACGGAAGCCCCGACCACGCCTTCACCGAGGAGGAGCTCAAGGCCCTTCAGGAGGAGGCCAGGGCCTGGACCGACATTGACGGCCGGGACATGACCCCCGAGGTCTCCACCCCCCTGCCCTACGCCTGGCCCACGCTAAAGAGCGGCCGGCGCATCGTGGTCATGGACTTCGGCATCAAGCACGCCATCGTGGAGAACCTGGCCCAGATGGGCTTTGAGATCCTGGTGGTGCCCGGCAAGACCCCGGCTAGCCAGATCATGGCCCTCGAGCCCCACGGCCTTCTCATCAGCAACGGCCCCGGGGACCCCGCCATGCCCCGGTACGCCCACGAGACCATTTGGAAGCTCATGGGGCTTCTGCCCACCTTCGGCATCTGCCTGGGGCACCAGCTTCTGGCCCTGGCCGCCGGGGGGCGCACCTACAAGATGAAGTTCGGCCACCGCGGGGCCAACCACCCGGTGAAGAACCTGCAGACGGGGAAGATTGAGATCACCAGCCAAAACCACGGCTACGCCGTGGACATAGACTCCCTGAAGGGGTTCCGCCCCACCCACATCAACCTCAACGACGGCACCCTCGAGGGCATGGCCCACGCCCGCTACCCCGTCTTCTCCGTCCAGTACCACCCCGAGGCCGCCCCCGGGCCCCACGACGCCCTCTACCTCTTCCGCCGCTTTTTGGAGGAGGTGGAGGCCTTCCACGGGGCCACGGGCCTGCCCGTGGAAAAACAGCGGGCGGACCAGCACGGAATCTAAGTTCGGGCCACCACGTTCATGAACTTCTCCAGGCCCAGGTCGGTGGCGAAGCCCGCCTCCTGGACCACGTAGTCGGCCAGGCCCAGGGCGAAGCGGCTCGCCCGCACGGAGTTGGTGCCGTGGGCGATTCTATGGCCCGCTTGAGCTCTACCCGCCTGGGGTCTAGGAAAAGCTCGTTCCCCTGGTGCAGGTGGTTGTCCAGAAGGGCGTTCAGGAGGTTCACGGCGCTGGTCGCCGCGTGGAAGTCCCCGGTGAAGTGGAGGTTGATCTCGTGCCGGGGTTCCACGCGGGCTCTTCCGCCCCCCGTGGCCCCTCCCTTGACCCCGAAGACGGGGCCCAGAGAGGGCTAGGGCCAGGGCCGCCCTCTTGCCCAGGCGCCAGAGGGCGTCCACCAGGCCGATGGCCGTGGTGGTCTTCCCCTCGCCCGCCGGGGTGGGGGTGATGGCGGGACCCCCCGTTCCACCACCTCCGCCCCGTAGGCCCGGGCCGCCGCCTTCTTCAGGGGGCTTGCTTCCTCCGGGATCACCAGAAGGGCCCTCACGCCCAACACCCGGGCGGCGTAGGCCACGCCCTGGGCGTGGTTGCCGCTGGACACGGCGAGGAGCCCCTTGGGGCTTTCCAGGGTCAGGGCCTTGGCGAGGGCGCCCCGGGCCTTGAAGCTCCCGGTCTTCTGCAGGTGCTCGGCCTTAAGGAGAAGCCGCTTGCCCAAAAGCTCGTCCAAAAGGCGGGAGGTGAGGAGGGGGGTGCGGTGGGTGTGGGGGGCGATGCGCCGGTAGGCGGCGCGGAGGCTTGCCAGGTCCATGCCCCCATCATGCCAGTGGACACCGGGGCCTGGGGGCGCTAGAGTGGTAGGGGTATGGACTTCCTCTACACCCTGGTCATCCTTCTCTACCTCGGCGTGGCGGGACTTCTGGTCTATTTGGTCCTGGTGCAGGAGCCCAAGCAGGGGGCGGGGGACCTCATGGGGGGCTCCGCCGACCTCTTCTCCGCCCGGGGCGTCACCGGTGGGCTTTACCGCCTCACGGTCATCCTGGGGGCGGTCTTCGCCGCCTTGGCCCTCCTCATCGGCCTCTGGCCCCGTTGACAAGAAGGCCCTCCCCCGGTACCATAGGCGTTGCCTGGGGCCGTGGCGCAGTTGGGAGCGCGCCTCAATGGCATTGAGGAGGTCAGGGGTTCGAATCCCCTCGGCTCCACCAGGAAAGCCCCCCGTAAGGGGGGCTTTGGCTTGCGGAAGGCCCGCGTCTTGGGTATAGTAGAAGACCGGTAGGCCCTTAGGGCCCAAAAGGGGAGGCCATGTTCGCGATCGTCAAGACGGGTGGAAAGCAGTACCGGGTGGAGCCCGGCCTCAGGCTCCGGGTGGAGAAGCTGGACCTGGAGCCCGGGAGCCAGGTGGAGCTTCCCGTCCTCCTCTTGGGGGGCGAGAGGACCGTGGTGGGGGCCCCGGTGGTGGAGGGGGCCAAGGTGGTGGCCGAGGTTCTGGGCCACGGCAAGGGCAAGAAGATCACCATCTCCAAGTTCAAGGCCAAGGTGCAGTACCGCAGGAAGCGGGGGCACCGCCAGCCTTACACGGAGATCCTCATCAAGGAGATCCAGGGGTGAGCCATGGCGCATAAAAAGGGACTTGGTTCCACAAAGAACGGCCGCGACTCCCAGGCCAAGCGCCTGGGGGTGAAGCGCTATGGCGGCCAGGTGGTGAAGGCGGGCCACATCCTGGTCCGCCAGCGGGGCACCCGGTTCAAGCCGGGCAAGAACGTGGGCATGGGCCGGGACTACACCCTCTTCGCCCTGGTGGACGGGGTGGTGGAGTTCCAGGACAAGGGGCGGCTGGGCCGCTTTGTCCACGTCCGCCCGCTAGGCTAAAGGCGCCTTGACCTTTCAGGACGTTCTCCACATCACCGTCGCCGCCGGCAAGGGCGGCGACGGCGCCGTCTCCTTCCGCCGCGAGAAGTTCGTGCCCAAGGGCGGGCCGGACGGTGGCGATGGGGGGCGGGGGGGGAGCGTCTACCTGAGGGCCAGGGGTAGCGTGGACTCCCTCTCCGAGCTATCCAAGCGCACCTACAGGGCCGAGGACGGGGAGCACGGCAAGGGGGGCGGCCAGCACGGTAGGGCCGGGCGGGACCTGGTCATTGAGGTCCCCCGGGGCACCCGGGTCTACGACGCCGACACCGGGGAGCTTCTGGCCGACCTCACCGAGGAGGGGGAGACCGTGCTGGTGGCCCGGGGCGGGGAGGGGGGACGGGGTAACGTCCACTTCGTGACCCCCACCCGCCAGGCCCCCCGCTTCGCCGAGGCCGGGGAGGAGGGGGAGAAAAGAAGGCTCCGCCTGGAGCTCATGCTGATCGCCGACGTGGGCCTGGTGGGCTACCCCAACGCCGGCAAGTCCAGCCTCCTCCGGGCCACCACCCACGCCCACCCCAAGGTGGCCCCCTACCCCTTCACCACCCTGAGCCCCCACCTGGGGGTGGCCGAGATAGGGGAGGGGGTTCGCTTCACCCTGGCCGACATCCCTGGCATCATTGAGGGGGCGAGCCAGGGGAAGGGCCTGGGCCTCGAGTTTCTCAGGCACATCGCCCGCACCCGGGTTCTCCTCTACGTCCTGGACGCCACGGAAGCCCCTCTGGAGGCCCTTCGCACCCTGCGCAAGGAGGTGGGGGCCTACGATCCGGGCCTCCTCCGTCGGCCGAGCCTCATCGCCCTCAATAAGATAGATCTCCTCTCCGAGGAGGAGGTGGCTGCCAGGGTGGCGGAGCTTTCCCCGGAGGGCCTTCCCGTCCTCCCGGTGAGCGCCCTCACCGGGGAGGGGGTGCCGGAGCTTCTAGAGGCCCTTTACGCCTTGGTCCAGGCTGCCCCGGCCCCTGAGCTGCCCAAGCCCGCTCCCCGCAGGGAGGTCCAGGCGGGGGTGGAGGTGGTTCCCCTGGGAGAGGGGGTCTACGAGGTGCGGGCCCCGGAAGTGGAGCGCTACCTTAAGCGCATCAAGGGAGACCTGGGCGAGGCCGCGGGCTTTTTGCAGGAGGTCTTCAAGCGCCACGGGGTGGAGGCCGCCCTCCGGGCCAAGGGGGTGCGGGCCGGGGACGTGGTGCGCATCGGCGGCCTGGAGTTTGAGTACATCCCGGAGGTGTAGGTGCGCCTGGGCCTCTTCGGCGGCAGCTTTGACCCCATCCACCTGGGCCACCTCATCGCCGCCAGCGAGGCGGCCAGCGCCCTGAACCTGGACCGGGTCCTCTTCGTGGTGGCCGCCCGCCCGCCCCACAAGACCCCCGTGGCCCCTCCCGAGGCCCGCTACGAGATGGTCCTCTTGGCCACCGCCGAGGAGAGGCGCTTTTTCGCCTCGAGGCTGGAGCTGGACCGCCCTGGCCCAAGCTACACCGTGGACACCCTCTTAGAGGCCCGTAGGCTTTTCCCCGAGGACGAGCTTTTCTTCATCACCGGGGCCGACGCCTACCGGGACATCCTCACCTGGAAGGAGGGGCACCGCCTCCACGAGCTGGCCACCCTGGTGGCCGTGGCCCGGCCCGGCTACGCCCTGGGGGGCGTGCCCGTCCCGGTGGTGCCCCTTCCGGTGCCCGAGGTGGGCATCTCCAGCACCGAGATCAGGCGGCGGATCGCCGAGGGGCGAAGCGTGCGCCACTGGGTGCCGCGCCCCGTGGAGGTGTACCTTGAAAAACACGGCCTCTACCGATAGCCTGGCGGAGAAGGTCAGGGCCCTGGTCCGGCCCGAGCGCTTCGCCCACATCCTGAGGGTGGCCGCTTTGGCCAAGGAGATCGCCGAGAAGAACGGCCTGGACGGGGAGAGGGCCTATCTAGCGGGCCTCCTCCACGATGCGGCCCGGGACCTGCCCGAGGAGGAGCTCCTCTCCCTGGCCCCTCCGGAAAACGAGGTGGAAAGGGCCCACCCCCTCTCCCTCCACGGCCGGGCGGCCCGCCGCCTGGCGGAGGGGTGGGGGGTGGAGGACGAGGAGGTCCTGGAGGCCATAGAGGGCCACGTCTACGGCGTGGACCCCCAAAACGGCATCGGCATGGCCCTCTACATCGCCGACATCGCCGAGCCGGGCCGGGGGGTCAACGGGGAGATCCGGGAGTTGGCCCTAGCGGGGAGGCTTTCCGAGGCCTACCGCCTGGCCGTGGCCAACAAGGTGAACTACCTCCAGAAGAAGGGCGTCCCCATCCACCCTAAGACCCTGGCGGTCTACGAGCGCCTGGCCCATGCGCCCTAGACCTTCCTTCCTTCTTCTCGCCCTGGCCCTCTTCGCCTTGGGGGTGGTCCTCTCCCTGCCCCGGAGCCCCAAGGAGGAGGACCTCCGCCCCAGGCGGCTTGGGCCCCTCCCCGAGGTGGGGGTGGTGGTGGCCGCCCGGGACGTGGAGTACTGCGGCTACCACACCCCCTGCGGCCCGGGAAGCCGCACCGACACCATCTTCTACCTGCGCCTGGTGGGCGGGGAGGTCAAGGGGGTAGCCGTCCCCCGGGACCTCTACAGTCCTGTGGCCGGGGGCAAGATCAACGCCGCCTACGGCCGGGGTGGGGCGGAGCTTCTGAAGCGGGCGGTGGAGGAGGCCACGGGGCTGGTGGCGGAGAGGCACCTGATCCTCACTCTGGAAAGCGTGGCCCGGGTGGTAGACGCCGTGGGCGGGGTGGAGGTGGTCCTGGAGAAGCCCATGCGCTACACGGACCGGGCCGCCAGGCTCTACATTGACTTCCCCGCAGGCCGCCTCCACCTCTCGGGAGAGGACGCCGTCAAGTACATGCGCTTCCGCCACGAGGCCCTGGGGGACTACGCCCGCCTGGACCGCATCAAGGAGGTGATGGGGCAGGTTCTCAGGAAGGCGCAGAACCCGGCCACCTGGCCTGCCCTCACCCTGGCCCTACAGGAGGTCTGGCGGGAGCTGGACACGGACCTCTCCCTGGAGGAGGTCCTGCCCCACCTGCCCGCTCTGAGGGGCCTCAGGCTCTCCCTAGCCACCCTGCCCACCCGGGAAGGGCCCGGCACCTTCCTGTACGTGGACGAAGGGGCCAAAAGAACCTTCCTTGCCGCTTTCTTCGGCGCGGCCACCCCCGCCGCCCCGCCAAAGGTGGAGGTGCGCCTCAAGGGCCTTCCCGAGCTCGTCGCCTGGGCCCAGACCTTTTTGGCCAAAGAGGGCATCCAGGCCGAGGCCGAGGTGGCCCAGGTGGCGAAAAGCGGGGTCTACACCAAAGACCCGGAAGCCGGGGCTTACTTCGCCGACCTCTTCCACCTGCCCCTCCTCGCTCCCCACGTTCCTGTGCCGGGGGTGGTGGTGGAGCTGGGTCAGGACCTGCTACAATGAACTTTAGATGGTGAAGACCAAGGAGGCGTTGGATCTGGTCGGGCGCATCAAGGATCTCCTTTGGGAAAAGAAGGCGGAAGGCGTGGTGGCCCTGGACCTGAGGAAGGTCTCGGAGAGCCTGGACTACTTCGTCCTGGCCACGGCCACCAGCGCTCCCCACCTTCAGGCCCTGGAGCGGCACCTGGAGGAGAAGCTCAAGGAAGAGGGGCTCCGCCCCCGGCCCGCCGAGGGGCAGAGCGCCCGCTGGGTGGTCCTGGACTACGGAGAGGTGGTGGTCCACCTCATGACCCGGGAGGCCCGGGACTACTACGACCTCGAGGGCTTCTGGGCCGACGCCGAAAGGGTCTAATGCCACCCCATGCTGGCTTGCGCCAGCATGGGGGCCCCAAAGAGGGGTATCCAAGCCTCAGAGGAGGCTTTCGGCGAGGGGTGGCCGACCGGCCTCACTTGATCCGGGGCGGGGCCAAGGGGCCCATGATGAAGCGCTGGAAGGCCAGGTAGAAGCCCAGGTAGACCAGGAGCTGGAACCAGAAGCTCTCCGCCACCCTTAGGCCCAAGGCCCCCAGGAAGAGGATCAGGGCCACGGCCGCCATCATGACCAAGGTGGTGCGGAGAAAGACCCCGGGGAAGTACTTTAGGGCCTCCCGGAAGGTCTTGGGCCGCCTCTCTTCCCACTCCTTCAGGGCCTTCTTCTTGAGCTTTTCCTCGCGCTTCTTCTTGCCCACGGGGAAAGTATACTGAGCCCCGTGAAGGTGGTACGCACCGTGGCCGAGCTGAAGGCGGCCCTGCCCCGGGAAGGGGTGGGCTTCGTGCCCACCATGGGCTACCTGCACCAGGGGCACCTGGCCCTGGTGGAGCGGGCCAGGCGGGAGAACGCCTTCGTGGTGGTCTCCATCTTCGTCAACCCCCTCCAGTTCGGCCCCGGGGAGGACTACCACCGCTACCCCCGGGACCTGGATCGGGACGCGGCCCTCCTCGAGGAGGCAGGGGTGGACCTCCTCTTCGCCCCCGAGGTGGCGGAGATGTACCCCAAGGGCTTCGCCACCCGGGTCCAGGTGGAGGGCCCCCTCACCGCCCTCTGGGAAGGGGAGGTGCGCCCCGGGCACTTCCAGGGGGTGGCCACGGTGGTGGCCCGCCTCTTCCTCCTGGTGGGGCCCGAGCGGGCCTACTTCGGCGAGAAGGACTACCAGCAGCTTCTGGTGATCCGCAAGATGGTTAGGGATTTGGGCTTTCCCCTCGAGGTGGTAGGGGTGCCCACGGTGCGGGAGGAGGACGGCCTGGCCCTTTCCAGCCGGAACGTCTACCTCTCCCCGGAAACCCGCAAGAAGGCTTCTGTCCTCTACCGAGCCCTTATGGCCATGCGGGAGGTGGCCCTTTCGGGGGGAAGCGTGGCCCAGGCCTTGGAGGCCGGTGAAAGGGTTTTGGGGGAGGTGCCCGAGTTCCGCCCCGACTACCTGGCCATCGTCCACCCGGACACCCTCCTTCCCCTTTCCCGCCTGGTCCCCGGGGCCAGGGGCCTCGTGGCCGGTCGGTTTCCCGAGGCCAGGCTCATTGACAACCTGGAGGTGTACCCGTGAGCGAGGCCTCCTTGGAGGGCAAGCAGAGCCTTTTGGAAATGCTTAAGGCCATGGTCCAGGCCCGGGCCTCGGATATCCACCTGCAGGCGGGGGCCCCGCCCACGATCCGAGTGGACGGGAAGCTCAGGCCCTTTGGCAACCGCCCCCTCACCCCCAAGGACACCGAGGCCATCGCCAAGGCCCTCCTTACCCCGGAGCAGGTGGAGGAGCTGGAATACCGCAAGGAGATGGACTTCGCCTACACCATCCCCGGGGTGGCCCGCTTTCGCTGCAACCTCCTCAGGCAGCGGGGAAGCTATGGCCTGGTGATGCGGGTGGTCTCGGAGGTGATCCCTAGCTTTGAGGCCCTGGGGCTTCCCCGGGAGACCCTCGAGGGCCTGGCGGCCAGGGAGCGGGGGCTCATCCTGGTCACCGGGCCCACGGGGTCGGGCAAGAGCACCACTTTGGCGGCCATCATTGACCACATCAACCGGCACTACGCCAAGAACATCATCACCATTGAGGACCCCATAGAGTTTCTGCACCGGCACAAGAAGAGCCTAGTGGTCCAGCGGGAGGTGGGCCTGGACACCGACAGCTTTTACTCCGGGATCAAGTACGCCATGCGCCAGGACCCGGACGTGATCCTGATCGGGGAGATGCGGGACAAGGAGACGGTGGAGGCCGCCCTCATGGCCGCCCAGACCGGCCACCTGGTCCTCTCCACCCTGCACACCCTGGACGCCTGGCGCACGGTCAACCGCATCATTGAGTTCTTTCCCCTCCACGAGCACCAGCAGGTGCGCATCCTCCTGGCCGAATCCCTCCTGGGGATCCTCTCGCAAAGGCTTCTTCCCCGTGCGGATGGGGCGGGGCGGGTTTTGGCCCTCGAGGTCCTCATCGCCACCCCCTACGTGCGGGAGCTCATCAAGGACGAGGACAAGACGCCCCAGATCAAGGAGGCCATGATGGAAGGGAGCATCCACGGGATGCGCACCTTTGACCAGCACCTGGTGGAGCTCTACAAAGAGGGCCTCATCTCCCTGGAGGATGCCCTTTCCGCCGCCACCAGTCCCCACGAGTTCAAGCTCCTCCTCACCAAGGCCACGGGGCAGGCCTACTGAGTTTCCACGCTTCCATAAGGGTCCGGGTATAATCCGGGCCGGGGGTGCTTATGCTGGTTACGGGTCTAGAGATCCTGAAGAAGGCGCGGGAAGAGGGCTACGGGGTGGGGGCCTTTAACGTGAACAACATGGAGTTCCTCCAGGCGGTCCTCGAGGCCGCCGAGGAGCAAAGAAGCCCGGTCATCCTGGCCCTCTCCGAGGGGGCCATGAAGTACGGGGGGCGGGCCCTCACCCTCATGGCCGTGGAGCTGGCCAAGGAGGCCCGGGTGCCGGTGGCCGTGCACCTGGACCACGGCAGTAGCTACGAGAGCGTGCTGAGGGCCCTTCGGGCGGGCTTCACCAGCGTCATGATTGACAAGTCCCACGAGGACTTTGAGACCAACGTGCGGGAGACCCGGCGGGTGGTGGAGGCGGCCCACGCCGTGGGGGTCACGGTGGAGGCGGAGCTGGGGCGGCTTGCTGGCATAGAGGAGCACGTGGCCGTGGACGAGAAGGACGCCCTCCTCACCAACCCCGAGGAGGCCCGCATCTTCATGGAGAGGACGGGGGCCGACTACCTGGCGGTGGCCATCGGCACCAGCCACGGGGCCTACAAGGGGAAGGGCAGGCCCTTCATTGACCACGCCCGGCTGGAAAGGATCGCCAGGCTGGTGCCCGCTCCTTTGGTCCTCCACGGGGCCAGCGCCGTGCCCCCTGAGCTGGTGGAGCGCTTCCGAGCTTCGGGAGGGGAGATCGGCGAGGCGGCGGGGATCCACCCCGAGGACATAAAGAAGGCCATCTCCCTGGGTATCGCCAAGATCAACACCGACACCGACCTGCGCCTGGCCTTCACCGCCCTCATCCGGGAGGCCCTCAACAAGAACCCCAAGGAGTTTGACCCCCGGAAGTACCTGGGCCCAGCCCGGGAGGCGGTGAAGGAGGTGGTGAAAAGCCGCATGGAGCTCTTCGGCTCCGTGGGCCGGGCCTAAGTACCCCGCCGTGGCGAGAGCCCCAAAGAAGCTATGGGCGGCTGCTTAGTCCCAGGCTATCCTTACCCCGGGGAAGGCCAGGGGCTCCGCCTCTTCCCCGGGGAGGAAGGTCCGACGCTCCGTGTAGACCCCCTCCTTGGGGTGGCGGAAGGCGTGGAGGAGGTTCTGCTCCAGGTCTAAAATCCAGACCTCGGGGATGCCCGCCTGGGCTAAGATGGGAAGCTTTCTTTCTTGGTCGTGGTCCAGACTGGAGTCCGCCACCTCCACGAGGAGGAGGACGTCCTCCGGGGTGGGGAGGGCCTCCCCGTAGTCCCTGGGCTTTAGGAGGGCCAGGTCCGGCTGGGGTTCCGAGTGGGGAGGGATGCGGATGGGGTTCTGGGGCCAGACCACCGCCTGGTCCCCTAGGGCCTCCAGGAAGGCCCGGACCAGCCTGGCTACCTTCCAGGCGTGCCTGGGGCCGATGGGGCTCATCTCGTAGACCTCCCCCTCCAGGAGTTCCACGTTCTTGACCCCCCGGAAGAGCCTCTCGTAGGCTTCAAGCCCGAAGCGGTACCGGGTGGCCATGCCCTTAGCGTAGCATGGGGCCATGAACCCCGTGCGCTTCATCCAGGCCAAGCGGGACGGCCTGGCCCACGCCAAAGAGGAGATGGCGGCCTTCCTCCTGGGCTATCTGAGGGACGAGGTTCCCGATTACCAGGTTTCCGCCTGGCTCATGGCCGTCTTCTTCCGGGGGCTTTCCCAGGAAGAGACCCTCTGGCTCACGGAGATCATGGCCCATTCGGGGAAGGTCCTGGACCTCTCCCACCTCCCCCACCCCGTGGACAAGCACTCCTCCGGAGGGGTGGGGGACAAGACCACCCTGGTGGTGGCCCCCATCCTGGCCGCCAGCGGGTGCACGGTGGCCAAGATGTCGGGCCGGGGCCTGGCCCACACCGGGGGGACCATTGACAAGCTGGAGTCCATCCCGGGCTGGCGGGGGGAGATGACGGAGGCGGAGTTCCTGGAAAGGGCGAGGAAGGTGGGCCTGGTCATCGCCGCCCAGAGCCAGGAACTGGCCCCCTTGGACGGGAAGCTCTACGCCCTCAGGGACGTGACGGCCACGGTGGAAAGCCTTCCCCTCATCGCCAGCTCCATCATGAGCAAAAAGCTGGCCGCCGGGGCCAGGAGCATCGTTCTGGACGTGAAGGTGGGCAAGGGGGCCTTCATGAAGACCCTCGAGGCCGCCCGTGCCCTAGCGGAGGCCATGGTGGCCATCGGAAAGGGGGCTTCGCGCCGGGTGCGGGCGGTCCTCACCAGCATGGAGGCTCCCTTGGGGCAGGCGGTGGGGAACGCCTTAGAGGTGCGGGAGGCCATCCTCGCCCTGAAAGGGGAAGGCCCTGAGGATCTTTTGCAGGTGGCCCTCACCCTGGCCGAGGAGGCCCTGAAGCTTGAGGGGTTGGACCCCGGTCTGGCCCGGAGGGCCTTGGAGGAGGGAAGGGCCTTGGAGAAGTTCCGGGCTTTCCTCGAGGCCCAGGGGGGGGACCCCAGGGTGGTGGAGGACCTTTCCCTGCTTCCCCTCGGGGAAGAGCTTGCCCTCCTCTCCCAGGAAGAGGGGGTGGTCCAGGAGGTGGATGCCCTGAAGGTGGGCCTCGCCGTCCTCGCCCTGGGCGGGGGGCGGCGGAAGAAGGGGGAGGCCATAGACCACGGGGTGGGGGTGCACCTCCTGAAGAAGCCCGGGGACCGGGTGGAAAGGGGAGAGGCCCTGGCCCTGGTCTACCACCGGAACCGGGGCCTGGAGGAGGCCCTGGGCCTCCTTGGGGAAGCCTTCCGGCTTGGGGAGAGCGCCAGCCCCTCGCCTCTGGTCCTGGGCATGGTCTAAGAGGCTGTCGTAAAAGTCCTCCACGGGCAGTTACACGGCCCTGGCTAGCCGCTTCACCAACAATCGTAGCATGCCCAGATAGACCCAGGCCTCGCTTACCAGAGGGTTCTCCTCATAGTCCTTGGCAAGACGCCGGTTCCGCCCCAGCCAGGCAAAGGTCCTCTCCACCACCCACCTCTTAGGTAAAGGCTTGAACCCACGCTCCCGCGGAATCTCCGGCACCTCCGCCCCCTCCCGCACCCAGACCCCCCGTACCCCCGCGTAGGGACGGGCCACCACCTCTAGCTCCAAACCCAGGGAAGAAGCCGTCTCCTTGAGGCCCCGGTACCCCCAGTCCACGAAAAGCTTCCGCACCCGTGGCCACAAGGAGAGGTCCATCCCCGCCAGCAAGGCCCGCCCACCCCACTTGTCATGCTCATTGGCCGGGTGGACAAAGACCTTCAGGAGGCGGCCCCCCGTGTCCGTTAGGATCTGGCGCTTTCTCCCTTTGACCTTTTTCGCCCCATCGTTTCCCCGGGGCCCCCTTTTTCCGTCGTTTTCACCGACTGACTGTCCATGACCAGGGCGCTGGGGGAAGCGGGTCTCCCTTCTCGCTCCCGGTCCCGGCGGACCAGGGCTTGCACCGCTTTCTCCCACACCCCCTCCTTCTGCCACCGGCGAAAGTAGTGGTAGACGGTGGACCAATGGGGCAGGTCATGGGGCATGGCTCGCCAGGGGATGCCGTTCTTCAGGACGTAAAGGATGACGTTCATGATCTCTCTTCTGGACACCTTGGCGGGCCGGCCGCCGGGCTTGGGGGCGGGAATGAGGGGCTCCAGGAGGGCCCACTCCTCGTCGGTTAGGTCGCTGGGGTAACATCGTCTAAGAGGCACCCTTCAAGGATACCACCCTTTTACGACAGCCTCTAATACCACCCCATGCTGGCTTGCGCCAGCATGGGGGCCCCGGCAAAAGGTTCCTGGGGAAGCTACCAGGCATGGTGGGCCGAAGGAAACGGGAAACAAGGGTATAAGTACCCCGTCGTGGCAAGAGCCACGGCGGGGGCCCCAAAGGGGAAGAAACCATGGGCGGCCCCTTGGGGTATACTCCTTCGGGATGAAACGGCGGCCCGCCCGCTATACCCTCCTCCTCACCCGAAGCGGAGGAGGAAGCCGGGCCCTCTCCCTTCCCGGCTGGGTCCCGGCCCTCCTTCTGGCCTTCCTGGCCCTTTGGAGCGGGGCTAACCTCTACCTCTGGCACCGGGCCCGGGAGGTGCGGGCCCTGGAGGCCCGGATCCAGGCCCTCTCCCAGGAGGCCAGGCGGCTATCCCTGGCCCTCGAGGCGGAAAGGGCCAAAAACGGCGCCCTCTCCCAGGAGGCCCAGCGCACGCAAAAGGAGCTGGAGGAGCTCAGGAGGGCCATAGAAGAGCTCCGCCGCCGGGCGGGGCTTTCCCCCATCAACGCCCTTCCCGTGCGCTACCAGGAGGGCGGGCAGGGGGGCGGGGCCATGGAGGCCTGGGCCGAGGTGCGGGCCGCGGTCTTGGACCTGAGGAACCAGGTTCAGGAGCTCACCCCCGCCCTGGAGCGCGCCCTGGAGATAGAGCGGAGCCTGCCCGCGGGGCTTCCCCTTAGGCGTTACGAGGGCGTTACCTCCTTCTTCGGCATGCGGAAAAACCCCTTCGGCTGGGGCATGGAGTTCCACGACGGCCTGGACTTCGCCGCCCCTTACGGGACCCCCGTCCACGCCACGGGCTCGGGGGTGGTGGCCCAGGCGGGGTGGATGGGCCCCTACGGCCTCGCCGTCCTCCTGGACCACGCCGAGGGGTACCAGACCCTTTACGGCCACCTCTCCCGTCTCCTGGTCCGACCGGGGGAGCGGGTGGAGCGGGGCCAGGTCCTGGGCTATGTGGGCTCCACGGGACGCTCCACGGGTCCCCATCTGCACTATTCCGTTTACCGCCGGGGCGTGGCCGTGGATCCCAGGCCATACCTGGACCCCGCCTGGGCCTCCCGGTAGAATGGGGCGGATGCTGGGTAGAAAGAAACGCGTCCTCACCTACCTGGGCCCGGAAACCGAGGTCCTGGGGGACCTCAAGGCCAAGGGACAGGTGCGCCTAGACGGCCTGGTGCGGGGCTCCGTATGGGTGGAGGGGGAGCTGGAGGTGGGCTGTACCGGCCGGGTGGAGGGGGAAAGGGTGGAGGCCCAGGCCATCCAGGTCCACGGGGAGGTGAGGGCGGACCTGGTGGCAGAGAAGGTCTTCCTGGCCAAGACGGCCCGCCTCACCGGCAACGTCCGGGCCCAGGCCCTGGAGGTGGAGGCGGGGGCGGTCTTCGTCGGCCAGAGCGTGGCCGGGGAGACCCGGGCCCTCGAGGCCCCTAAGGAGGCGTGAATGGCCCTGGAGAGGCTTTTCCGAAGGAGGCGGCCCAGCGGGGAGAACCGGGACGTCCCCGAGCTTTGGACCAAGTGCGAGGCCTGCGGAGCGGCGCTCTACAAGAAGGAGCTTAAGGAGAACCTGGGGGTCTGCCCCAAGTGCGGCCACCACCACCGGATGCCCGCGGCGGAGCGGGTGGCGATGCTGGCCGATGCCGGCACCTTCCAGGAGACCACCCGCTTAAGGCCCCTGGACCCCCTGGGCTTCGTGGACACCAAGCCCTACGCCGAGCGGCTCAAGGCCTACCAGGAGGAGACGGGGCGTCCCGACGCCATTTTGGGAGGGGTCTGCGCCATCGGGGGGGTGCCCTCGGTCCTCCTGGTCATGGACTACGCCTTCGCCGGGGGGTCCATGGGGAGCGTGGTGGGGGAGGAGATCGCCCGGGGGGTGGAGCGGGCGGCGGAGGAGGGGCGGGCTTTGGTCATCGTGGCCGCCTCTGGGGGGGCCAGGATGCAGGAGGCGGCGCTTTCCCTCATGCAGATGGCCAAGACGGTGATGAGCCTGGACCTCCTCTGGGCCAAGCGCCTCCCCTACGTGGCCATCCTCACCGACCCCACCACCGGGGGGGTGACGGCGAGCTTCGCCGCCCTTGCCGACGTCATCTTCGCCGAGCCCGGGGCCCTGATCGGCTTCGCCGGGCCCAGGGTCATCAAGCAGACCATCCGCCAGGAACTTCCCGAGGGCTTCCAGCGCTCGGAGTTCCTCCTCAAGCACGGGATGGTGGACCGGGTCACGGACCGCAGGAGGTTGAAGGGGGAAGTGGTCCGGGCCCTCCGCCACCTGCACCCGGGGGTTCCCTATGGCGTTGGAGTTTGAAAAGCCCATCCAGGAGCTGGAAAAGCGCATCCAGGACCTCAGGGAGACCGCCAGGACCACGGGGGTGGACCTGGAGCAGGAGATCCGCCTCCTGGAGGAGCGCCTAGAGCGCCTCAAGAGGGAGACCTACGGGAACCTCACCGCCTGGCAGCGGGTGCAGCTGGCCCGGGCCCCCGGGCGGCCCACCACCCTGGACGTGCTGGAAAAGGCCTTCCAGGACTTCTTGGAGCTCCATGGGGACCGGGCCTTCGCCGATGACCCCGCCATCGTGGGGGGGCTGGCCTACCTGGAGGGGGAGAAGGTGGTGGTGGTGGGGCACCAGAAGGGGCGGGACACCAAGGAGAACCTAAGGCGCAACTTCGGCATGCCCCACCCCGAGGGGTACCGCAAGGCCATGCGCCTAATGGACCTGGCGGACCGCTTCGGCTACCCCTTCTTAAGCTTCATTGACACCCCCGGGGCCTACCCGGGGGTCTCCGCCGAGGAGCGGGGCCAGGCCTGGGTCATCGCCCAAAGCATCCAGAGGATGAGCCGCCTCCGGGTCCCCGCTATCGCTCTGATCCTGGGGGAAGGGGGAAGCGGGGGGGCCTTGGCCATCGCCGTGGCCAACCGGGTCCTCATCATGGAAAACGCCTGGTACTCCGTGATCAGCCCCGAGTCCTGCGCCGCCATCCTCTGGCGGGACGCCAAGGAGGCCCCCAAGGCCGCCGAGGCCCTCAAGCTCACCGCCAAAGACCTCCTGGAACTTAGGGTGGTGGACGCCATTGTCCCCGAGCCCGAGGGCGGGGCCCACAAGGACCCGGAGGCCGCCATCCAGGCCATCAAGGAGGCCCTCCTGAAGACCCTGGAGGAGCTCAAGGGCCTTTCCCCCGAGGCCCTTTACCAGGACCGCTACCGCCGCTTCCGCGCCCTAGGGGCCTTCGCCGAGCCTTAAGGTTTCTTGGCCTTGTTCCCTCAGGGTTTTCACATCCGGGCTTTAGCCTGGGGATGGAGGTGAGGGGTATGCGGAAGCTTCTCCTTTGGGTACTGGGTCTCGGAATGGCCCTGGCGCAGCAGTTGAGCCCCCAGGGCATCATCGTCAACCCGGTGCCCACGGACCTGCAGGTCAAGGTGTGGGTGGACAAGGACCCGGGCAAGCGGGGGAACGCCGTTTACCGGATCGGCGAACCCATTTTCATCTATGTGAGCGTCAACCAGGACGCCTACGTCTACCTCTTCAACATCAACGCCGATGGGCGCATTGACCCCATTCTGCCTAACGCCTTTGAGCGGGATAACTTCCTAAGGGCGGGGGAGACCCAGCGCTACCCGCCGGCGGGGGCCCGCTACCGCTACACGGTGACCGGCCCCGAGGGGGAGGACCGCATCCTGGCGGTGGCCAGCAAACGCCCCCTCTCCATCCAGGAGATCCTGGACGTGGAGGGGAACCGGGTGAGGGTCCAGGGGGCCGAGGGGCTGGCCCGGGCCCTCTCCATCATCGTTGAGCCCTTGCCCCCTAGGGACTGGGTCACGGACGTGGCCCGCTACTACGTGGGCCGCATCACCGCCCCGGCCCAGGCCACCCTGGTGGTGGACTCGAGGCCCACCGGGGCCGAGGTCTACGTGGACGGCCGCCTCCAGGGCCGCACCCCCCTGACCCTCTCCGTGAACCCGGGGCGGCGCGATCTGGAGCTCAGGCTTCCCGGCTACCAGGTCTACAAGGTCACGGTGAACCCCAGGCCCGGGGAAAGGGTCCAGGTCTTCGCCCAGCTCGTCCCGGAGCCCCGGCAGGGCACCTTAAGCGTGGTCTCCACCCCCTCGGGGGCTGAGGTCTACGTAGACGGGACCCTCAGGGGCCGCACCCCCCTCACCTTGAGCCTGCCCGAGGGGCGGTACGGGGTGGAGCTTCGCCTCGCGGGCTACGAGACCTACCGGGCCACGGTCCAGGTGCGCCGGGGCGAGACCACCCGCCTCGAGGTCCGCCTGAACCCCATCCCCCAGACGGGGACCCTCTTCCTGGAGTCCAGCCCCTCGGGGGCCGAAGTCTACCTGGAGGGCCGCCTCCAAGGCCGCACGCCCCTCCGCCTCACCCTCAACGAGGGCACCTACCGGGTGGAGCTCCGCCTTCCCGGCTACGAGCCTTACCAGGCTACGGTCCGGGTGGAGCGGGGCCGGGAGACGCGGCTTGTGGCCAGCCTGAGGCCCATCCGCACCGGGGAGCTCTACCTGGAGGCCAGGCCCGAGGGGGCTGAGGTCTACGTGGACGGCCGCCTGGTGGGCCGGGCGCCCCTTCGGGTGAGCCTCGAGGCGGGCCTGCGCGAGGTCAGGGTGGTGGCCCCCGGGTACGGGGAGTACCGGGCCCAGGTGGAGGTGCGGCCCGGGGAGAGCCTGAGGCTCGTGGTGGAGCTGGTTCCCGTGCGGGCCATTCTGGAGCTTTACCTGAACGTGGAGGCCCGGGTCTTCCTGGATGGCCAGGAGGTGGGGGTGGCCAGGGGCGGGTACCTGCGCTTGGAGGCCCCCTTCGGCGATCACGAGCTCACCCTGGTGGCCCCCGGCTACCGCACCCTGGTCCAGGCCATCCGGGTCACCGGCAACCAGGTCCTGAGGCTGGAGCTCAGGCCCCTCTAGGGCTACCCCATAAAAGCCCCCGGCCCCTAGGGGCCGGGGTTTCGCCTTCGCCAGGCTCGGTAGGCGAAGAGCACCAGGTCAAGGCTTCCCAGGGCCAAGGCCAAGGCCCAAAGCCAGAAGGGGAGCCAGCCCAAGGCCACTCCCAGGGCCAGGAAGCCCAAAAGGCCGAAGACCACCCCCGCCCGCAGATGGGTGGCCCGCCATACCCCGGGGTCCTCGAGGGTCCAAGGGGTGCGCACCCCGGCCAGGTAGTTGGGGGAAAGGCGGGGAAGGAGAAGGGCCAGGCCCAGGAAAATGGGGGCCAAGAACCCCAGGATGGCCCGCTCCACAGGGATGGGCGCGCCCAGGAGGTGCCGCCAGGTGGCGTAGAGGATGGCCCCCTGTAAAAGGGCGAAGTTCCACACCACCAGGGCCTCGAGCCAGGGCCAGACCCCAGGGGTCTGCCCCCGGAGCTTGGGGTCTATGCGGGGGGCCAGGTGGAGGAGGGGGTAGATGAGGAGGGTCAGGACGAGGGGGAGGAGAAAGACCTCCTCCCGGGCTCCGTAGCGATCCACCTCCCCCTGGAGGTTCCAGTGGGCGGGGATCCTCTTTGGGAGCTGGAAGTAGGCGAACAAGGTGAGGGCCCAGGTGAGGAGGAGGCCCAAGGGGGCAAGCCACCGAGCCATGGGGAAAGTATAGCATAGGGGGTATGGAGGCCGTCGTCTTGGCTGGGGGCGAAGAGGCCTGGGCCAGGAAGTATGGGGTGCGGAGCAAGGCCCTGGTCCCCTTTAGGGGAAGGCCCATGGCGGAGTGGGTTTTGGAGGCCCTAAGGGGGGCGGGCCTTCCCGCGGTCTACCTGGGCGAGAACCCGGGGCTTTCCCCCGCTCCCAGGCTCACCCTGCCCGACCAGGGAAGCCTCCTCGCCAACCTGGAGGCCGCCTTAGCCCACGTGGAGGGGCGGGTCCTGGTGGCCACCGCCGACATCCCCCACCTGACCCCGGAGGCGGTGCGGTTTGTGCTGGAGAGGGCCCCGGAGGCGGCCCTGGTCTACCCCATCGTGCCCAAGGAGGCCGTGGAGGCCCGCTTTCCCGGAAACCGCCGCACCTACGCCAGGCTCAAGGAGGGCACCTTCACCGGGGGCAACCTTCTCCTTCTGGACAAGGCCCTCTTCTTCCAGGCCCTGCCCCTGGCCAGGCGGGTGGTGGCCTTGAGGAAGAGGCCCCTCGCCCTGGCGCGCCTCATCGGCCTGGACATTCTCCTGAAGCTCCTTTTGGGGAGGCTTTCCCTTCCCGAGCTGGAGGCCCGGGCCAGGCGGATCCTGGGGGTGGAGGCCCAGGCCCTCGTCACCCCCTACCCCGAGGTGGGGGTGGACGTGGACAAGGAGGAGGACCTGGTAAGCTAGACCCATGCGCACGGTGAAGGAACTCCGCCTGGCGGGGCTTTTTGCCTACCTGGCGGCTCTGGTCCTGGCCCTCCTTTTCTCCTTGCTGGTGCACTTCCTCCTGGGCGGTGGGGGAAGGCTTGGCTGGGGGGGCTTCAACTTCTACGGCCTGCTGGAGGGTCTGGCTTTCCTCCTCTTCTTCACCTTCGCCCTCTATGTGGCCCAGAGAGCGGTGCGAGTCCCCTGCACCACCCTCCTCACCGCTGGGCTTCTTGGCCCTCTGCCTGCGTACCGCCTGGCCAAGCCCCTCCCCCAGGTGGAGGCCCCGGAGGCCTACGAGGGCCGGGGGGTGGCCCTTCTGGTGCAGGAGGGGAGGCCTATAGGGCTTCTTGGGCTTTCCGATCACATCCGGCCCCTGGAGGAGGTGCCCAGCGTGGAGGCGGAGGCGGCGGTGAGCGAGCTCTACCCCCTTTTCCTCCGCGAGCCCCTGGTCCTGGTGGTGCGGGGGGAGGAGGTCCTTGGGGCCATCTTCCGTGAGGCCTTTTACCGCCTGGCCCCTTGACAGGGAGCGCCCTGGCCTAAAATAGGGGGGAGCGGTTGCTCGGGAGGTGAAGGATGCCGCACGTGATCTGCGAGCCCTGCATCGGCGTGAAGGACCAGTCCTGCGTGGAGGTCTGCCCCGTGGAGTGCATCTATGACGGAGGGGATCAGTTCTACATCCACCCGGAGGAGTGCATTGACTGCGGGGCCTGCGTGCCCGCCTGCCCGGTGAACGCCATCTTCCCCGAAGAGGACGTTCCCGAGCAGTGGAAGTCCTACATTGAGAAAAACCGTAAGCTGGCCGGCCTAGAGTAGGCCCTCGTCGGGCCCCGCCCGGAGCGCGCGCACGTACCAGCTCACGGCGGGGCCTCCATCCTTTACGTGGCGGAAGCCCTCTTTTAGGAAGAAGTCCTTGGCCCTAGGGTTTTGGCCGTAGACCACGGCGTAGAGGCGCTTCACGCCCACCAGGTTCTCCATGAGGTGGCGGAGGGCCCTCTGGCCCAGGCCCTGGCCCTGGCGGTCCTCCCGGATGAGGAGAAGGCTCAGGGTGGCCTCCTCCGCCTTGGGGTAGTGGAGCTTGTAGTCCAGGTAGCCCACGGCCTCCCTTTCCAGGAAGAGGAGGAAGGCCCGGCGGCGGGGGTCCTTCTCCAGGGTGTGGAGGTCCCGGATCACGTCCTCGAGGCCCGGGGGCTCCATGCCGATCAGGGCGAAGTAGCCGGGGCTCTTCAGGAAGAGCTCTTGGAGGAGGGCGGCGTCCGAGAGCTGGACCGGGCGGAGGCTTAAGCTTTGGGTCCGCATCGCCTCCATGCTACCCGGCCCTCCCTGAGAAGGGGGTGAAAAAAACCGCCCCGGGAAACCCGGGGCGGCCTCCAGAGGCCTTTACTTGCGGGCCGGCTCCACCACGGTGACGTTCACCGCCTGGGGGCCCTTGCCGTTCTTGCCCGGCTCCACCTCAAAGGTGACGATGTCGCCCTCGTTCAGGGTGCGGAACCCCTTGGCGTTGATGGCGCTGAAGTGGACGAACACGTCCGTGTCGCCCTCGCGCTCAATGAAGCCGTAGCCCTTCTCCGCGTTGAACCACTTGACCCGACCCTTCTGCATACTGCTCCTTCTTCTTCCGAGCCCTCGCTCGTATCCGGGGATCTAGGGGTTGCTTTAGACCCATGGGGGCCACCCTAGGGCCACCCGGAATACCTCACTTTACCATAAGGGGGCTATTTGCGGAAGAACCCCTTAAGCTTCTCCCAAAACCCCTCGGGGGCCACGGACTCCCCCACCTCCTCGGCGTAGGCCCTGAGGAGCTCCCTGGCCCTCTTGGAGAGCTTCTTGGGCACGGTGAGCTCCACCTCCACCCGCAAGGCGCCCCGCCCCCCGGGGTGGGGGAGGCCCTCCCCTGGGAGCTCAAAGACCTCCCCGTGCCCGGTGCCCGGGGGGATGTCCAGGGGGATGGGGCCCTTTAGCCCCGGCACCTCCACCCGGGTGCCCAGGGCGGCCTGGGCCAGGCCCAGCCTCAGCCGGTAGATGAGGTCCGCCCCCTGGCGCTTGAGGTGGGGGTGGGGCTTGATGCGAAGGCGCACGTAGAGGTCCCCGGGACCGCCGGGACCCAGGTTGCCGTACCCCGGCACCCGGAGGAGCTGCCCCTCGTCCATGCCAGGGGGGATCCGCACCCGCACCCGCTCTTCCCGGGCCACCCGGCCCCGGCCCCGGCATATGGGGCAGGCCTCGGCCAGGAGGAAGCCCTGGCCCTTGCAATGGGGGCAGGCGGTGCGGTTCACCACCGTGCCGAAAAAGCCCCGGTGGTAGCTCTCCACCACCCCCCTTCCCCCGCAGGTGGGGCAGGCCACCCGCCTTCCCCCCTGGCCCCCGCAGGCCTGGCAGGGCACCAGGCGGCTATAGGCCACCTCCACCTCCTTTCCCTCCAGGAGGTCTTGGAGCTCCACCTCCACCACCGCCTCCAGGTCCTCCCCCCTGGGGGCCACGGGCCCGCGGCGGAAGCCGAAGACCTGGGCGAAGAGGTCAAAGAGATCTTCCTCCCGGAAGCTCTGGCCTTCCAGAAGCCCCCGGTCGTACCGGGCCCGCTTCTCGGGGTCGGAGAGGACAGCGTAGGCCTCGTTGATCTCCTTGAAGCGCTCCTCTATGGCCTTGTCCCCGGGGTGGCGGTCCGGGTGGTACTCCCGGGCCAGCCTGCGGTAGGCCTGCTTGATCTCCTCCTGGGTGGCCTCCCGGCTCACCCCCAGGATGGCGTAGTAGTCCTTCATCCACCTAGCACTTTACAAGGGACGGGCCCTTTGCTAAAGTGCCCAGTAATGAGGCTCCTGCGAGCTATCCGGTAGGGGGCCCCTTCCTTCGGGAAGGGCCCCCCCGGGTTTGCCCGCGGGGGCCTGAGTTTTTGGGAGGTTTGGCATGCTGCTTCTGACCCCCGGACCCACACCCATACCCGAACGCGTGCAGAGGGCCTTGCTCCGCCCCATGCGGGGGCATCTGGACCCCGAGGTCCTGGCGGTGAACCGGGCCATCCAGGAAAGGCTAAGGGTCCTCTTTGACCCCGGGGAAGGGGCTTTGGTGGCCGCTTTGGCGGGGTCAGGGAGCCTGGGCATGGAGGCGGGCCTGGCCAACCTGGATCGGGGACCGGTCCTGGTCTTGGTGAACGGGGCTTTTTCCCAAAGGGTGGCGGAGATGGCCCACCTCCACGGCCTGGAGCCCACGGTCCTGGAGTTCCCCCCGGGGGAGGCCGTGGACCCCGAGGCGGTGAAGAAGGCGCTTGCGCGCCGGCGCTACCGCATGGTGGCCCTGGTCCACGGGGAGACCTCCACCGGGGTCCTGAACCCCGCCCCCGCCATCGGGGCCCTGGCCAAGGAGGCCGGGGCCCTGTTTTTTCTGGACGCCGTGACCACCTTGGGGATGCTCCCCTTCTCTATGCGGGCCATGGGGGTGGACTACGCCTTCACCGGAAGCCAGAAGTGCCTCTCGGCGCCCCCGGGCCTGGCGCCCATCGCCGTGAGCCAGGAGGGGCTTCGGGCCTTCACCGGGCGGCGGGGCTGGTACCTGGACCTCGCCCGGGTGGCGGAGCACTGGGAGCGGGGCGGGTACCACCACACCACCCCTGTCCTCCTGCACTACGCCCTCCTCGAGGCCCTGGACCTGGCCCTGGAGGAGGGGATAGAGGCCAGGAAAAAGCGGGCGGAGGCGCTCTACGCCTGGCTACTGGAGGAGCTTGGCCTTAGGGGCTTTCGCCCTTACCCCAAGGAAAGCCCCCTCCCCACGGTCCTGGTGGTCCGCCCGCCCGAGGGGGTGGAGGCGGACCGGCTGGTGAGGGCCCTCTACGCCGAGGGCGTGGCCGTGGCGGGGGGCATCGGCCCCACCCGGGGGCAGGTGCTCCGGCTGGGCCTCATGGGGGAAGGGGCCAGGCGGGAGGCCTACGGGGTCTTCCTGGAGGCCTTGGACCGGGTTTTGGCCCTAGCGTAGGAAGAAGTAGGCGTAGACCAGGGCCAGGACCATGCGGTAGTAGGCGAAGGGCCGGAAGCCGAAGCGCTCCACGAAGCCCAGCATCCAGCGCACGGTGAGGAGGGCGGTGAGGAGGGCGGCCAGGAAGCCCAATAGGAGAAGCCCCCACCCCCCTTCCGGCACCTGGTGGCTGCTCTTTAGGAGATCGTAGCCCGTGGCTGCCAGCATGGTGGGGAGGGCCAGGAGGAAGCTGAACTCCGCCGCCGCCTTGCGCTTAAGGCCCAGAAGAAGCCCTCCCAGGATGGTGGCCCCGCTCCGGCTGGTGCCGGGGAAGAGGGCGGAAAGCCCCTGGAAGAAGCCGATCCAGGCCGCTCTAAAAAGGGGAAGCTCCCTGACATCGCCGTAGCGGGCCCTTTCCGCCAAGCGGTCGGCCAGGAGTAGGACCAGGCCCACAAAAAAGAGGAAGAAGACCACGATGCGGTCGTCCCCCAGGATGACCCCCTTGATGAGGGGGTAGAAGAGGAAGCCCATAAGCCCCGTGGGCACGAAGGCCACCCCGATGCGGAGCCAAAGGGCTCGGTCCGCCAGGAACCTCCTCCCGTAAAGGAGCAGGATGGCCAGGATGGCCCCCAGCTGGATGGCGATGAGGAAGGTCTTTAAGAAGGCGTCCTGTTCTATGGGCAGGCCCAGGAGGTGGAAGAGGAGGGTCAGGTGGCCGGTGGAGGAGACGGGGAGGAACTCCGTGAGCCCTTCCACCACCCCCAAGAGAAGGGCTTCCCAAGCGCTCATGGGCGCCATGCTACCATGGGCAAGGTGGAGGTGTCCGTCCTGATCCCCGCCGCCGGGCAGGGGGAGCGCCTGGGCCTGGGGCCCAAGGCCTTTTTGCGGGTGGGGGGAAGAACCCTTCTGGAGTGGGCCCTCCTGCCCTTCCAGGGGGCCAGCGAAGTCCTGGTGGCCCTGCCCCCCGGGGCCGAGCCCCCAAGGGGCCTCAGGGCCACCTTCCTGGAAGGGGGGAGAAGCCGCCAGGAGTCGGTGGCCCGCCTCCTGGAGGCGGCGAGCCTCCCTATGGTCCTGGTCCACGACGTGGCCCGCCCCTTCGTGAGCCGGAAGCTGGTGGAGCGGGTCCTCGAGGCCACCCGGAGGGAGGGGGCGGCGGTCCCCGTCCTACCCGTCCCCGACACCCTGGTCCGCCCCGAGGAGGCCCGGTACGGGGAGGTGCTCCCCCGGGAAGCGCTCCGGCTGGTCCAGACCCCCCAGGGCTTCTTCACCGCCCTCCTCCGGGAGGCCCACGCCTACGCCAGGAAGCGGGGGCTTACCGCCACCGACGACGCCCAGCTGGTGCGGGCCCTGGGCTACCCCGTGGCCCTGGTGGAGGGGGAGCGCACGGCCTTCAAGATCACCTACCAGGAGGACCTCCCCTTAGCGGAGGCGCTGGCGCGGGTATGGAACGCCTAGCCCCAGGCAAGGTCAACCTGGGCCTTTCCCTTCTGGGGAGGCGCAAGGACGGCTACCACGAGCTCCACACCCTCTTCGCTGCCCTCTCCTTTGGCGACCGGGTGGTGGTGGAGCCCATTCCTGAGGGCATCGCCTTCCAGGGACGCTACGGGCGGCGGAACCTGGCCTACCGGGCGGCGGAGGCCTACTTGGAGCGGGCGGGCTGGCCGGGGGGGGTCCAGATCGTTCTGGAGAAGGAGCTGCCCGAGGGGGCGGGCCTGGGCGGGGGGAGCTCGGACGCGGCCCAGGTCCTCCTGGCCCTGAAGGCCCTTTACCCGGCGGAGGTGGACCTCATGGCCCTGGCCCTCTCCCTGGGAGCGGACGTGCCCTTTTTCCTTATGGGGGGCGTGGCCGAGGCCAGAGGGGTGGGGGAGCGCCTGGAGCCCAAGGCCCTTCCCCAGCTGCCCGTGGTGGTCTATGGCCCGGGGCTTCGCCTGCCCACCCCCCTGGTCTACCGGGAGGTGAAGCCCCACGACTTCGCCCCCGAGCTCCCGGTAGAGGCGATCCTGAAGGCCCTGGCCCAGGGGGAGGAGCCCCCCTACTGGAACAGCCTCGAGGGCCCCGCCTTCCGCCTCCACCCTGAGCTTGGGGAAGTGAAAGCCCGGCTGAAGGCCCTGGGGCTTTACGGGGTCTTGATGTCGGGCTCGGGGAGCGCCTTCTTCGGCTTCGCCCGGGACCTGGAGCACGCTAAGGAGGTGGTGGCCCTGTTGCGGCGCACCGGCTACGCCCGCTACGGGACCATAGGAGGTGCCCATGGGGCTCCTTGAGGTTCTGGAGGACCGCTACGCCGAGGCCCTGGAGGCCTTGAAGTCGCTCCCCATCCGCTGGGACCGGGAGCGCTTCGCCTTCTGGCTCCGCCAGGACTACCCCTTCGTGGAGGCCCTCTACCGCTACCAGGCGGGGCTGCTTCTGGAGGCCCCCCAGGCCCACCGCGCTCCCTTGGTCCAGGCCCTCATGGCCACGGTGGAGGAGCTGGACTGGCTCCTCGCCCAGGGGGCGGACCCCGGCGCCCAGGTCCACCCGGTGCGCCGGGAGTACATAGGCCTTTTAGAGGAGATGGGGGGCCTCGCCTACCCTTACCGCTTGGTCTTCTTCTACTTCCTGAACCGGCTTTTCCTGGAGGCCTGGAACGCCCACGTGGAGGGGGAAGGCCCCTGGCAGGAGCTGGCCCAGCACTGGTCGGCCCCCGAGTTCCAGGCCCTCCTCTTTGACCTGGAGGTCATGGCCCGGGGGGCCCTCGAGGGGCTGGACCAGGAGGTGGTGGCCCACTACCTGAGGCGCATCCTGGAGATGGAGCGGAAGACCTGGAGCCTCCTCCTCTGATACCACCCCACGCTGGGAACCCCGGCAAAAGGCTTCTGGGGACCTTACCAGGGCGGGTGGGCCGAAAGAAAGGGGAAACAAGAGCAAGGGCATGAGTACCTAGAGGCTGTCGTAAAAGTCCTCCAGGGGCAGTTACGCGGCCCTGGCTAGCCGCTTCACCAACAATCGTAGCATGCCCAGATAGACCCAGGCCTCGCTTACCCGAGGGTTCTCCTCATAGTCCTTGGCAAGACGCCGGTTCCGCCCCAGCCAGGCAAAGGTCCTTTCCACCACTCACCTCTTAGGTAAAGGCTTGAACCCACGCTCCCGCGGAATCTCCGGCACCTCCGCCCCCTCCCGCACCCAGACCCCCCG
>NZ_LHCI01000106.1:683191-703274 GCF_001280255.1 Thermus aquaticus
ATGCCGTTCTTCAGGACGTAAAGGATGACGTTCATGATCTCTCTTCTGGACACCTTGGCAGGCCGGCCGCCGGGCTTGGGGGCGGGGATGAGGGGCTCCAGGAGGCCCCACTCCTCGTCGGTTAGGTCGCTGGGGTAACATCGTCTAAGAGGCACCCTTCAAGGATACCACCCTTTTACGACAGCCTCCTAGGTGCCCGCGCTTTGGTTTCGCAACATGGGGTGCCCAAGCCGGGGCTTTGGAAGGGCTTTTCTGGGGCCCAGCGGCGGGGGCTTTAGTTCAGCTCCTCCCCCCAGGCCTCCTCAAAGAGGCGCTTGGCCTCCTGCACCGTGATCTCCAGGGTCTGGGACACCTCCTCCGCCAGGAGGCAGATGGCCCGCCTCAGGGCCTGGCGGTCCAGGTCCGGCAGGCCCCGCTCCAGCTCCCAGGCCCTCAGCTGGCCCGCCATCTGGGCGATGCGGTAAGGGTTTCCGTCCGCCAGGATCTCGCTAGTCTTGCGGTGCCGGGCGGCCCACTGCTTGGGAAGGGGCATGCGGCCGTTTTTAAGGAGGTCCAGAATCACCGGGACCTCCTCGGGGGAGAGGGCCTTGCGCATGCCTACGCTCTGGGGGGCCTCCACGGGCACGTAGGCCTTGGAGCGGGAGCCGGGGAAGTCCACCTGGTAGTAGGCCCGGCTCACGCCGCTTATGCTCCTCTGGGCTATGCCCGCCACCACGCCGACCCCATAAGGGGGCAAGACCACCTTGTCGCCGGGACGGAACTCTTTCACGGCGCCACTCCTTTCCGGAGCACCAAAAGGAGGTGCTCCAAATACGCCTCCACCTCCAGCTGGGGGTTGCACCCCAAGGCGGCCATCACCGCGGCCGTGGCCTTGGGCGAAAGCTCGGGGCGCACCGCCCCCTCCTCCTGGCCGCTTTTCACCAGCTCCTCCAGAAGGTCCAGGTAGTGCTGGTGAAGCCCCTTGAGCCAAGGGGTGGGGTCCGCCATGGCCTCCCGGGCCACGGCCGCCCAGAGCCCCCTCCACTCCGCGATCCAGGCCAGGCGCTTTTGCAGAAGGCGCTCCAGCCGCACAAAAAAAGGCGCCCGCAGGCGCACGATCTCCTCCACCTCCCGGTAGAAGGCCCAGGTTCGCTCCTCCACCAGGGTTTTCAGGAGGTCCTTCTTGTCGCGGAAGTAGAGGTAGATGGTTCCCTTCCCCACCTCGGCCTTGCGGGCCACGTCCTCCATCTTCAGGCCGGAAAGGCCCTTTTCCCGGAGAACTTCCAGAGTGGCCTGAAGGATGGCCTCGCGTTTGCCCTTGGGCAAGGCCCCCGGAAGGGACACCATCGCGGCCACGCCCCCAAGTTTACCACAGCGCCCTTTTCCTTTCATGAGGAAGCGGCTACCCTAAAGGTAAGGAGGAGGTATGCGGCAGGGCTTCTTCGCCTTCCTCACCGCCGATCCTTTACGGGGGTCCTTGCGGGCCGTGGAGGCTAGGCTCCTGGAGGAGGCCCGGGGGGAGGCTCTTTTCCTGGTGCCCTACCCCTTGCGGGATCTGGCGGAGGCCTGGCGGCTGGCCTGGGGGAGCCTGGGCCTCAAGCGGGGCCGGGTCCTGTACCTTAGGCGGCGGGAAGAGGCCTTTGACCAGGACGTGGCCCGGGAGGTGGCGGAAAGCCCCCTGGTCCTCCTGGCCGCCGAGGGCCTGCCGGAGTTCTTGGACCTCATCCGGGGGAGTCTGGTCCTGGAGGCCCTCCTCTGGGTGCACCGCCAGGGGGGTGGGGTGGTGGCCCTGGGTGAGGCCGGGGGCCTTCTGGGGGAAGCCGCCTTCTACCCCCTCGAGGGCCAGGTGCGGGCCGCCTTGGGCCTTTCCCTCCTCCGGGGCCTGGCCCTTCTGCCCCGGGTGGAGGAGCGGGGGCGGTTTCTGGCCCTTTCCCAGCTGGTGGCCGACAACCCCGACCTGGTGGGCCTGGGGCTTCTGGAAAACACCGCCTTGCGCCTCCTTAAGGGCCTGGGGGAGGTCTGGGCGGGCGGGGTGACCCTGGTGGACGCCGGCGGGGCCGAGTTCACGGGCCGGGGGGTCCGGGGGCTTCGGGTGGACGTCCTCTCGGCGGGGGAGCGCTTTCCCCTGCCCGTCCTGTAGCATGGGAGCATGCCCTCGGGGCGGACGCACGAGGCCATCAACCTGACCCTTTTGGGTCTGGGCGGGGCCCTTTACCTGGCCCAGGGGGGCTCGCCGGAAGAGCCCAGGGCCCTGGCCTTCCTCCTGGGCTACCTGGCGGGCACCTTTCTCCTCTCCCCGGACCTGGACCTGGCGGAAAAGGGGGTGCGGGCCCAGGGGCGCTGGGGGGTCCTGGGGGCCCTCTGGCGGCCTTACGGCTGGCTCTTCCGCCACCGGGGCCTCTCCCACACCTGGATTCTCGGCCCCCTGACCCGTCTGGGCTACCTTCTCCTTCTCCTCTTCCTCCTCTATGGCCTCCTGAAGGGGGTGGCCGCCTTTATGGGGGCCTCGCTTGCCCTGGCCCTTCCTCCTCTGCCCAAGGAGGTGCTCCTTTTTGGCCTGCTGGGCTACTACCTCTCCCAGTGGCTCCACCTGGTGGCGGACGGCATCTGGCCCGACCACGACCTGAGGCGGCTCAAGCGGCCAAGGTAAGGCGGTTTACACACCCCCGCCTCCCGGGGTGCAGAATGGCCTTATGAGGAAAATCTGGCCTTTGGCTCTACTCTTTCTCTTGGGCCTGGCCCAGGCGGTGGGCCTAGGGGAGCGCATCCCCGACTTCGCCCTTCTGGACCCGGCGGGGAAGCCTATCACCCGGGACACCATGAAAAAGCCCGCCGTCATCGTCTTCTGGGCCAGCTGGTGCCCGGTGTGCAAGGCCGAGTTTCCCGGGCTCCACAAAGTGGCCGAGGAGACCAAGGTGCCCTTTTACGTCATCAGCCGCGAGCCCAAGGACACCAAGGAGCTGGTCCTCACCTACATGAAGGCCTACCCTCGCTTCATCCCCCTTCTGGCCTCGGCCAAGGATAAGCCCCACGAGGTGGCGGCCCGCTTTAAGGTGCCGGGCCAGCCCTGGACCTTTGTGGTGGACCAGGGGGCCAGGGTGGTGGCCTTCTTCGCCGGGCGGGCGGGGCGGGAGGCCCTTTTAGACGCCCTCCTGTTGGCCGGGGTGGAGCTCCCATAGCTCCGCCTGCCGGGCTTCCCCCTGGGGGGTGAGGCGGAGGAGGAAGTCCGCTTCCAGGTCCTCGGGCCTGCCCCACTCCACCAGGGTGAGGCGGGCTTCTTCCTGGGCGGCCAGGAGGTGGGGCAGGAGGGCCTTGGGGTCTTTCAGGCGGTAGAGGTCGGCGTGGACCAGGGGGCCCTCCGGGGTGGGGTAGGTGTGGATGAGGGTGTAGGTGGGGCTGGTGACCCGGCCCGGGAAGCCCAAGGCCTCGGCCAGGAAGCGGACGAAGGTGGTCTTGCCTGCCCCCAGGGGGCCTTCCAGGGCCACCACCGCCCCCCGGGGCAGGAGGGGGAGGACCTCCCGGGCCAGGGCCCGGGTGTCCTCGAGGGCCTTTAGGGTGCGCTCAAGGAGAAGCCGCATAAAGGAAAAAGGCCCCGCAGGGCCTTCTGGTGCCGGGAGCGGGACTTGAACCCGCACGCCCTTGCGGGCACCACCCCCTCAAGATGGCGTGTCTACCAGTTCCACCATCCCGGCAGGGCGCGCCTTAGGCGCAAGCTTCAGTTTAGCAAAAGCCCTCCCCTTGTCAAGGTGCGCCTTCGGGACATTTGTCCCTTGGACTTTGCGCTATGGTACCCGTGAAAAGCACGCGCTAAGGGGTAGGCATGGAGAGCGCCCTTCCGCTTATGGATCTCCCCGGGCCCTTGATGGAACTCGTAGGACCTCTCCCGTAGCCTTAGCCCTTAAGACCGGAGGTGGTATGCGGCGACGAAACCGCTGGGTCAAGACCCTCTTCTGGGGCACAGTGCTGGGGATCTTCGCCCTTTTGCTGGTGGTCTTCTCCGGGGTGGCGGTGGGGGCCTTTGAGCAAAGGACCTTACCTGTGGACCAGCCCGTCCCCTTCAGCCACGCCTTTCACGCCGGTGGGCTTGGCCTTTCCTGCCGCTACTGCCACCCTTCCGTGGAGAGGGCGGCCTACGCGGGGCTTCCCCCCACCGAGACCTGCATGACCTGCCACACCTTTATCAAGGCCGACAGCCCCAACCTGGCCCTGGTGCGCAAGAGCTGGGAGACCGGGGAGCCCATCCGCTGGAACCGGGTCATCAACCTCCCCGACTTCGTCTACTTCCACCACGGGGCCCACGTGGCCAAGGGGGTGGGGTGCGCCGAGTGCCACGGCCGGGTGGACCAGATGACCGTGGTCTACCAGCCCCAGGCCTTCACCATGAAGTTCTGCCTCTCCTGCCACCGCAACCCCGAGGCCCACCTGAGGCCCAGGGAGCAGGTCTTCAACATGGCCTATGAGCCTGACCCTGAGCTCGGCAAGAAGCTCAAGGAGGCCTACGCCATCCGCTCGGCCGAGGCCCTGACCAGCTGCAACACCTGCCACCGCTAGGAGGAGCGATGCCCGAGCGCGGATACGGAGAATCTCTGGAAAAGGAGCTCTTCCGGGAGGAGTTCCCCTTCGGCCCCGTGAGCCGGAGGGGGTTTTTGGCCCTGGGGCTCCTCACCCTGGCCGCCTGCACCCCGGTGGTGCGGCGCCAGGGGGTACCCTACGTGCGCCAGCCCGAGTGGGTGGTGGAGGGGGGGAGGGCGGAGTTCGTCACCGCCGTGCCCCACGCCGGCTTGGCCGAGCCGGTTTTGGTGCGCCACTACCAGGAAAGGCCCCTCTTCCTGGCCCCCCTCGAGGCCGCCATGAGCCCCTACCCCCTGGCAGGCCTCTACGCCCTCTACGACCCGGATCGCAAGGGGAAGGCCCCGGACTGGGAGGGCTTCTTGGCCGCCTGGCGCAAGGCCCTGGGGGAAGGGGAGACCCTCCTGGTCCTTCCCCGCCTAGCCTCGCCCCGCCTCGAGGGCCTTCTGGAAAGGGCCCAGGCCCGCTACCCCAACCTGAAGGTGGCCCGGTTTGAGGCCTGGAGCCTGGAAAACGTCTACCGGGGGGCGGAGATCCTCTTCGGCCAGAGGGCCTGGCCCGTCTACGCCCCGGAGAAGGCCGAGGTGGTCCTCCTCCTGGACGTGGACCTCCACGAGCACCCGGCGGGCTACCTCTGGTGGGCCGCCTTAAGTGGGAGGCGCATCCCTCCCATGAACCGCATCTACGCCGTGGAAAGCGGGGCGGGCCTTTTGGGGGCCATGGCCGACCACCGCCTGGCCCTGAAGCCCAGCGCCCTAGAGGCCTTCCTCCTGGACCTGGCCAAGGCCCTGGGCGTCCTCCCAGGAAGCCCCACCTCCTCCTATGGGGGCTTCCTCCCCGCCCTGGTGGAGGACCTCCTGCGGGGCGGCCTCCTCCTCCCTGGGGTCCACCTCACCCCCGCCGCCCAGGCCCTGGCCATGGCGGTGAACGCCAGGCTGGGGGCCCCGGTGCGCTACGTGCCTCCCCTGGAGAAGGAGGCGGCCACGCCCGGGGCCTTCCTGGAGGCGGAAAGGGCCGAGCGCCTGGTGTGGGCGGCCGAGGGGCCCCTGCCGGACCTGAAGGGCAAGGGCTTCGCCGCCTACCTGGGCCTCTACCCCAAGGAGGCGCCCTTCAGCCTCCCCCTGGCCCACCCCCTCGAGGCGGGCGGGCAGTACCGGGACGCCCTAGGCCGCCTCTGGCCCGCCCAGGCCCTGGTCAAGCCCCTCTACGGGGGCAGGAGCCTGGAGGAGGTTCTGGCGGGACTTCTCGGGGAGGACCTCCCCGCCCTCACCCCCGAGGAGAAGCGGGCCCTGGCCGAGGGGCGCCCCCTGGAGGAGGCGAGGCCTCTGGCCCTCGCCCCCAAACCCGGCCTGGAAGGCCGCCTCCCCCCCTTGAGGCAGGAGGCCCCCCTGGAGCTCACCCTCCGTCCCGACGCCAGCCTCTACGATGGGCGCTACCGGGAAAACCCCTACCTCCAGGAGCTTCCCCGGCCCCTTACCCGCCTGGTCTGGGACGGGGCCCTCCTTATGGGGGAGGAGGAGGCGGAGGCCCTGGGCCTTTTGGCGGAGGTCCGGGCCCGGGAGCGCCGGGCGGACCCCAGGAGGCCTCTCCTCAGGGTGAAGGCCGGGGGCCGGGAGGCCCTCCTTCCCCTCTGGCCCCTGCCGGGTCTGGCCAAGGGGAGCCTTTTGGCCCCCCTTTCCCACTTTTTCCACCCCGAGGGGGTTGCCTTCCCCGCCGAGGTGGCCGCCACGGGCCGGGACTACCCCCTGGTCTCCACCCAGTACCACGGCTACCTGGGCGAGGTGGAGGCGGTGAAGGTCCTGGCGGAAGAGGAGGCCCTGAAGGCCAAGCCCAAGGAGGAGAAGCGCCTCTCCTTCTACCCCCCCTGGCCCCAGGGGGAGCACGCCTGGGCCATGAGCGTGGACCTTTCCCGGTGCGTGGGGTGCGGCCTCTGCACCCTGGCCTGCCAGATTGAGAACAACATCCCCGTGGTGGGCAAGGAGGAGGTGGCCAAGGGGCGGGAGATGCACTGGATCCGCATAGACCGCTACTTCGCCGAGGAAGGGGTTTTGCACCAGCCCGTCATGTGCCAGCACTGCGAGAAGGCCCCCTGCGAGGCGGTCTGCCCGGTGGCCGCCACCGAGCACTCCACCGAGGGCCTGAACCTCATGGTCTACAACCGTTGCGTGGGCACCAAGTACTGCTCCGCCAACTGCCCCTACAAGGCCCGGCGCTTCAACTTCTTCCCCTACGCCGAGGCCTTCATCGGCCAGGGGGACCCCAGGCGGGCCAAGGAGAGCCCCCTGGCCCTCCTCATGAACCCCGAGGTCACGGTCCGTAGCCGCGGGGTCATGGAGAAGTGCACCTACTGCGTCCAGCGGATAGAAGAGGCCCGGGCCCAGGCGGCGGTGGAGGGGCGGAAGATCCGCCCCGGGGAGATCAAGACCGCCTGCCAAGAGGTCTGCCCGGGGAAGGCCATCCACTTCGGGGACCTCCTGGACCCCGAGGACCCCATCCAGGCTCACCGGCAGGAGGGGCGGCACTACGCCCTTCTGGAGGAGGCCAACACCTGGCCCCGGACCACCTACCTGGCCCACCTGAAGAACAAGAACCCCAAGCTCAAGGAGGCGGAGCATGGCGGATAAGCCCCATCCCGACCACGACCTGATCCAGGGGGAGTGGACGGAAAAGACCCTGGTGGAAAAGCTCTTGGAGCCCGTGGAGAAGCCTCCCCCCAGGCCCTGGAGGGTGGTTCTGGCCGTGGGGGGCCTCCTGACCCTGGTCTGGCTCTACGCCATCTTCGTCACCTTCGTGAGGGGCCTGGGCACCTGGGGCATCAACCAGCCCGTGGCCTGGGGCTTTGACATCGTCCACTTCGTCTGGTGGATCGGCATCGGCCACGCCGGGACCCTGATCAGCGCCATCCTGGTCCTCATGCGCCAGAACTGGCGGGACTCCCTGAACCGGGTCACCGAGGCCATGACCCTCTTCGCCGTGCTGGCGGCGGCCACCTACCCCCTGATCCACATGGGCCGGCCCCAGAACTTCTACTGGGTCTTCCCCTACCCCACCCACTTGGCCCTCTGGCCCCAGTACAAAAGCCCCCTCTCCTGGGACGTGCTGGCCATCATGACCTACCTCACCATCTCCACCCTCTTCCTCTACCTGGGCCTGATCCCCGACCTGGCCCTCCTTCGGGAGCGGAGCCAGGGCTGGCGGAGGAAGCTTTACGGCTGGCTCTCCCTGGGCTGGACGGGGAACGCGGTCCACTGGCAGCGCTACCGGGCGGTCTACGTCCTCCTCGCGGGCCTCGCCACCCCGGTGGTCATCTCCGTCCACTCCGTGGTCAGCATGGACTTCGCCTACGGCCTGGTCCCGGGGTGGCACCTCACGGTCTTCCCCCCCTTCTTCGCCGCCGGGGCCATTTATTCGGGCTTCGCCATGGCCCTCACCCTCATCATCCCCTTGCGGAAGTGGTA
The DNA here is from genome assembly GCF_001280255.1 of Thermus aquaticus. NCBI lineage: Bacteria > Thermotogati > Deinococcota > Deinococci > Thermales > Thermaceae > Thermus > Thermus aquaticus. Next base: position 691,198 of record NZ_LHCI01000106.1, read on the forward strand.
CCGCCTCGAGGGGGTCATCACCGAGAGGCACCTGGACTGGATGGCCAAGGTGACCCTGGCCAGCGGCCTCGGGGTGGCCTACATCTACCTCCTGGAGATCTTCATCGCCTGGTACTCGGGCGAGCCCCATGAGTGGGCCCAGCAGCTTTGGCGCATGACCGGTCCCTACGCCCCCTACTACTGGGCCATGATGCTCATCAACGTGGTCCTCCTCCAGACCCTCTGGTTCCCCCGCTTCCGCAAAAACCTCACCTGGCTCTTCATCTTCTCCATCCTGGCCAACGTGGGCATGTGGCTGGAGCGCTTTGTGATCGTAGTCATTAGCCTCTCCAAGGACTTCCTGCCGGGGAACGCCCACCTTTACTACCCCACCTGGGTGGACTGGGCCTTGTACCTGGGGACCATCGGCTTCTTCCTCTTCGGCCTGGCCCTTTTCATCCGCATCTTCCCTCCCATCGCCGTGGCGGAGATGGTCCACCTCTTCCACAAGCTGAGGAAGCACTAGGAGGCGGGTATGCTCTACGGACTCATGGCCTACTTTGACGCGCCCGAGAAGCTTTTGAAGGCCATAGGGGCCCTGAAGGAGGCGGGCTACCGCCGGATGGAGGCCCTCACCCCCAACCCGGTGGAGGGGGTGGAGAGGCTTCTCGGCGGGGACGGGCGGATCCCCTGGGTGGCCTTCGCCCTGGGGGTCTTGGGGGCGGGGCTGGCCCTTTTCCTCCAGGTCTACACCACCCTGGACTACCCCATGAACGCCAGCGGCAAACCCCTTCTGGGCTGGCCCGCCTTCATCCCCGTCACCTTTGAGCTCACCATCCTCACCATCACCGTGGGCATCTTCCTCTATCTCCTCTACCAAAACGGCCTGCCCCTGGCCGACCACCCCGCCGTCCGGGCCCCCGGCTACGTCCGGGTCCTTCTGGACCAGTACGGCCTTTTTGTTTACGCCTCCGACCCCCGGTTTGACCTGGAGGCCACCCGGGCCCTTCTGGAGTCCCTGGGGGCGGAGGTGGAGGAGGTGCGCCGTGCGTAGCCTCTTCTTCCTCCTTCTTCCCCTCCTTTCCGCCTGCGGCTGGATGTGGGACCAGCCCAAGGTCAAGGCCTTCCGGGACTCCCCCCTGCCGGTGGCCGTGGCCGAGGAGCGGGTCCGCTTCGGCGACAACCTGGACCTGGTGGCCAGGACCGGCCTCCGCCCCGAAGGGGGCTTCGCCGAGAGCACCTACGCCTTCACCGAGGCGGACCTCCTTCGGGGAAAGGTCCTCTACCAGAGCTTCTGCGCCATCTGCCACGGGGCCAAGGGAGAGGGGGATGGCCGGGTGATCCCCCTGGGGATGCCCAAGCCCCGCTCCTTCCAGGCGGTGCGGGACCAGCCCGAGGGGTACTTCTACTTCGCCGCCACCAACGGCTTTGGCCGCATGCTCTCCTACAAGAGCCGCATCCCCGAAAGGGAGCGCTGGCTCATCGCCCGCTACATCAAGCAGTGCCTCCTCCTGGAGGCCTGCCCCCCGGAGGTAGTCAATGCAGAGGTCCATTGAGCTGACCCCGTCCTGGCCCCTTCTCTTCGGCCTCGGCCTCTACACCCTCGCCTTCCTCTTCGGCCCCGCGGCGGCCTACTTCCCCTTCGCCTTCTTCCTCCTCCTCTCCTTGGGGGCCCTTCTCGTCCTCCTCCTGCACAACGCCCTCACCAGCCGCTGGGGCCTGCCCCTGGAGCCCTACCTCTACTCCCTGGCCCGCCTCCTCCCCCTGATGGGCCTTCTGGGCCTGCCCTTCTTTTTCTTCCTGCCGGAGCTTTTCCCCTGGGCCCGCCCCGGGGCCACGGCCGACCCCATCCTGGCCCACCGGGCCCCTTACCTGAACGCCCCCTTCATGCTGTTGCGCTACGTCCTCTTCTTCACCCTGTTCGCCTGGGTCCTCCTCAAGCTCAAGCCCGGGGAGCACCGGGCGGAGGTGGGGGCCTGGGGCCTGCCCCTAGCCTTCGCCGCCGGTACCTTTTTGGCCTACGACCTCTTTAAGAGCCTCGAGGCCCACTTCTACTCCGCCTCCTTTGGGGCCATCTTCCTCCTCTCCGCCGCTTTGCTGGCCCTGGCCGTGGCCGTGGCCCTGGCCGCCCGCCGGGGCACCCCCGCCCTTATGGGCCAGGCCCAGAGCCACACCAACCTCCTCCTGGCCCTCTCCATCATCTGGATCTACGTGGAGGCCACCACCCTCATCATCATCTGGGGGGCGGACCTGCCCCACGAGGTGGAGTTCTACCTCAGGCGCCTGAGGCCCCCCTGGGACGGATTGGCCGCCTTCTGGGTGGTGGGGGGCTTCTTCCTCCCCTTCCTCTACCTCCTCACCGACCTGCCCAAGCGGGAGGCCCGCTACCTCCTGCCCGCGGCGCTCTGGGTCGCCTTCTTCCGCCTCTTTCACCTGGCCTGGTACCTCCTCCCCGCCCTGGGCCGGGGGGTGGGCCTGGGGGAGGTCCTGGGCTTTTTGGGCCTCGGCCTCCTCTTCATAAGCCGCCTCCGCCAGCCCTAGGGCCGGGGCATTGGCACCTACCCCCAGGAGGAGGGTGGGCGCATCCTGGGCTTAGGGGTACGAGGTACCCGTACCCAGGAGGTGGCAGATGGCGACGAAGGCGCTGGTTCCTTTTGGGGCCCCCATGCTGGCTAAGGCCAGCATGGGGTGGTATCAGGCCAGCGTGACCCGGTCCCGGCCCGTTTCCTTGGCCCGGAGGAGGGCGTAGTCCGCCTTCAGGATCCACTCCTCCACCACCGCCTCGCCCTCCGGGACCTCGCCCCCGGCGATCCCCGCCGACAGGGTGAGGGGGTAGGGGATGGGGGGGATCTTTTCCGTTCGGAAGCGGCTCCGGATCCGCTCCACCACCTCCTTGGCCGCTTGGCGGTCGGCCCCGTAGAGGAAGAGGAGGAACTCCTCCCCCCCGTAGCGCACCGCTAGGTCCTCCCGGCGCACGCTGGCCTTGACGATCTGCCCCAGGCGCCTCAGGACCTCGTCCCCCACGGGGTGGCCGTAGGTGTCGTTGACCCACTTGAAGCGGTCAATGTCCATCATGACGACGCTGACCGGGGCCCCGTGGCGCCTGGCCAGGGCCACCAGCTTGGGAAGCTCCAGCTCCAGGCCCCGCCGGTTCAAAAGCCCTGTGAGGGGGTCGGTGAGGGCCAGGGCGCTCCACTCCACCTGCTTGAGCACCTGGCGGATTCTCTCCCCCAGGAGGCCAAGAAAGCCCGGGGGGACCCCCTCCTTGGGGGGCGCCTTCAGGTGCAGGTAGGCGGTGTCGCCGTTGAGGGGGATGGGGAGGCTGTGGGAGGCCCGCTCGCCCACCAGGCCCCGGCGGCTTCGCACCTCCAGGCCCACCACCTCCGGCATAAGCTCCCGGGCCGCCTCCAGGGCCTGGAGGAGGACCCCTTCCGGGCTCAGGGTCTGGGTGACCCGGGGCGAAAGCCGGGCCAGGGCCTCCAGGAAGCGGGTCCAGCGCCGTCCCCGCTCCAAGGCCCGCCGCCAGTCCAGGTGGAGGGCGTAAAGGAGGCCAAGAGCCCCCACCAGCCCCCCGTAGAGGACGAGGAGGCGCACGCCCAAGGGGCTTGGGTCCAGCATGATCAGGGTGGGGGTGAGGAAAAGCCCTCCCAGGGCCAGGGCCTGGGGCAAAAAGGGGGAGGGGAACCTCTCCGCCAGGCCCACCCCCAGGGCCACGAAGAGATACCCCAGGGTCCAGAGGAGGTGGAGGGGGTGGCCCGTGGGGTAGCCCCCGTCCGCCTCCAGGTAAGCGTAGGCCATGTCCGCTACGAGGAAGAGAAGGACTCCCACCCCGAGGAGGGCCCGCCTCGGGTCCAGGCCCTCTACAAAAAGGGCCTCGAGGCGGGGGAGGAGGAGCACGAGAAGCGCGGCGTCCCAGACGGCGTAGATCCGGTCTATGCCCAGCTCGGGCTGGAAGGCGGTGGCGAGGCCCAGAAGGCCCAGGGGCAGGAGGGCCAGGGCGAGCCTGGGGGGCCTGCCCGGGATCCGGAGGAGAGCCAGGGTGAAGGCGGCGTAGCCGATGAGGTAGGGGAACTCCAGGTAAAGCCCCCGGGGGAGGCGCCGGAGGTCCGCAAAGGCCCAAAAAAGGTCTCCCAAACCAAAGAAGAGGAGGCCTAAGCCGAAGCCCAAAGACCCCCTCCGGAGGAGGTAGGCCCCGCCTCCCACGGCCACCAGGGGCGTGAGGAAGCGCTCGCTCCAGGGGGCGGTGGGGGGGAATAGGGCGAGGAATACCAGCGAGGCGATAAAAAAGAGCCAAAAGGGAACCACGCCCCCAGTTTAGCCCAGGTCCTCAGCCCTTGGCGCCCATTTCCGCCAGGGCCTCGAGGGCCTCCCTTAGAGCGGTGATGCTCTTCAGAAACTCCTCCACCTCTAGGTGCTCGTGGGGGGTGTGGTCCAGGGCCGAGTCCCCGGGTCCGTAGGCCACCATGGGCACCGGCCAGTGAGGGGCCAGGACGTTCATGTCGCTGGTGCCGGTCTTCAGCTTGAAGACCGGCCTCCCCCCCGCCTTGCGGATGCCCTGGCGGAGGGCCCGGGTCAGGGGGGTGTCCTTGGGCCCCAGGTAGGGGACTTCCCGGCCGAAGAACTCCAGCTCCAGGGTGGGCGGGGCGTAGGCAGTGAGGTGGCGGATGGCCTCCTCTGGGGGAAGCCTGGGGGGGAGCCTGAGGTCAAAGAACATCTCCGCCACCTGCTTGAGCTCGGCCGGGTGGACCTTGAAGTCCCGCAGGGTGTACTGGACCTGGTCAAAGGGCCTCTGGCCCACGTTCATGGCCTCGGCCCAGGCCTTGATGGCCACGAAGTAGCTGATGAGCTCCTCGGCGGCGTTGGGCTCGTGGTGGGCGGAGTGGAAGTGGTCCTTCTCCCGCCGCACCTTGACGAGGAGCCTTCCCTTGTAGCCTAGGGTGATGCCCTCCCAGCCCGAGGGCTCGCCGATCACCACGTAGTCGGGCTTAAGCCGCCCCGCCACGAAGCGGGCCCCCTTGGAGCTGGGCACCTCCTCCTCCGTGGCCCCCACCAGGTGGACGGTGAGGCGGCTGAGGGCCCTCTCGGACAGGCCAGCGGCGGCGAAGATCATGGCCACGAAGGGGCCCTTGGCGTCCACCGCCCCCCGGCCGAAGAGCTTCCCCTCTATGAGGCGCACCGGGATCACGCCGGGCACGGTGTCTATGTGCCCCAGGAGGACCACCTGAAGGGGGCCGTGGCCCACCTGCCCCCGGGCGTTGTCGGCCTCGTCCACAAAGGCCCTCATCCCGAGCTTCTCTATCCCCTCCGCCAGGTACTCGGCCAAAAGGCGCTCCTCGCCCGAGGGGGAGGGGATCTCCAGGGCCCCCTGCAAAAACTTCACCGGGTCCAGGGTGCCCATGCTCATTCCGTGAGGACCGCCCGTACCGCCTCCACCACCCGCTCCAGGTCCTCCCGGTCGATGACCAGGGGGGGCAGGAAGCGGATCACCGTGGGGCCGGCCTGCAGGGTGAGGATGCGGTGCTCCTTTTCCAGCTTCTGGATGTAGGGGGCGGACTTTTCCTTGAGCTCCAGGCCCACCATGAGCCCCAGGCCCCGCACCTCCCGGATTTTGGGGGAAGGGATTTCCCTTAGCTTCTCCATGAACCAGGGGCCGAGCTCCGCCGCCCTTTCCCAGAGCCTGGTCCTCTCCAGGTAGCGGATGGCGGCCACGCCCGCCGCCATGGCCAGGGGGTTGCCCCCGAAGGTGGTGCCGTGCCCCCCTTTGGGCATGCTCTCCGCTACCTCCTTCCGCATCACGACGGCCCCGATGGGAACCCCACCCCCCAGGGCCTTGGCCAGGGTCAGGATGTCGGGGACCACGCCGTAGTGCTCAAAGGCAAAGCGCCGGCCCGTGCGGCCCATACCGGTCTGGATCTCGTCCAGGATGAGGAGGGCCCCCTTCTCCCTGGTGATCTCCCGGGCGGCCTGCAAGAACTCCGGCTTGGCCGGGCGCACGCCCCCTTCCCCCTGGACAGGCTCCAGGATCACCGCCGCCGTCTCCTCGTCCACGGCCCGCCTTAGGGCCTCCACGTCGTTGTAGGGGATGAACTCCACGGGCCCCACCAGGGGCAGGAAAGGCTCCCGGTACTTGGGCTCCCAGGTGACGGAGAGGCTCCCCATGGTCCTCCCCGAGAAGCCCCGCATGGCGGCCACGAACTTCTTCCTGCCCGTGTGGGCCCGGGCGAACTTGAGGGCGGCCTCGTTGGCCTCGGTGCCGGAGTTCACCGGGAAGACCCGGTTGAGCTCGGGAGGGAGCAGGGAGACCAAGGTCCGGTAAAACTCCCCTCGGGCGGGGGTGGGGAGGGTCTGGGGCATGACCATGAGGGTCTCCGCCTGGCGCTTCACCGCCTCCACCACCTCGGGGTTGCCGTGGCCCAGGTTGGCCACCCCATACCCGCCCACGCAGTCTATGTACTCGTTCCCCTCGGCGTCCCAGACCCGGGCTCCCTGGCCCCGGACGATGAGGAGGTCGTGCTTGGTGTAGACCCCGGTGTCCAAGGTCTTCTCCGCCTCCAAGAGGGCCCGCCAGTCTTCCTTCACCGCGCGTTCCACCTGGCACCTCCCCTAAAGAAAAGCCCCGGGGCCTGCCCGGGAAGCACCGCTTCCCGGGCCCCTTCAGGCTTTGCCCCGGAGCCCCATCCCCCTAAGGCTAGGGGGATTGCCCCGGGGTGTCAACCCGCGTAGCATGGGACCCTGCCAAGGTGGGTGGCGCTTCTTGCCCTCCTCTCCCGGGCCCGGGGCCAGGCCTTTTTCGGCCTTAGCGCGGTGGACCCGAGTGTGGGAGTCCTTGGCGGGCGGCCTGCCCAAGCTTGAGCTTGAACATTGGAGAAAAGTTCTCTTTAGTACGCTCAAGTTTGGGTTATAATAGCAAGGAGAGCCCCCGTGGGGGGCAAGGAGGTGGAGGATGCTGACCCTAATCGGCACGTACCCTCCCATCCGCTGCGGGATCGCCACCTTCAACCGCGACCTGCGGCGGGCCCTCCTCGAGGCCGGCCTGCCCGCCCAGGTGGCCGTCGTGGCGGAGGAGGCCGACCGGGGCCTGCCCTTCCCCCAGGAGGTGCGCTGGGTGGTGCCCAAGGACAGGCGGCGGGCCTACCGCGCCCTCCCCGCCCCCAGGCCCTGGATCCTGCAGCACGAGTACGGGCTCTACGGGGGCCGGTGGGGGGAGTGGTTTTTGGACTTCCTTCAGGTGAACGGGGTCAAGGTGGTGGTCCTCCACACCCTTTTCCAGGCCCCGCCGCCGGGCCTGACCCAGGAGGACGCCGCCTTTATGCAGGGCCTCCTAAGGGAGATCGGGGCGGGGGCCTCGGCCCTGGTGAGCCTTCACCCCGAGGGGGAGGCCTTCCTACGGGGGCTTGGGGTGCGGGCCCCCGTGGTCCACATCCCCCACGGGGTGCCGGACCTCCCGAGGCCCGACAAGGAGGCCCTGAAGCGGGCCCTGGGCCTGGAGGGGGCCTTCCTCCTCCTGACCCACGGCCTCCTGGGGCCGGGGAAGGGGATAGAGCTCGTCCTGAAGGCCCTGCCTCGGGTTTTGGGCCAGAACCCGAGAGTGCGCTACCTGGTGGCGGGGAGCCTCCACCCCAACCTGGAGCGCCGGGAGGGAAAGCGGTACCTGGAGGAGCTCCTGGCCCTGGCCGAGAGGCTCGGCGTGGCCCGGGCCTTCCTCCTCAAGGAGGGGTACCTCCCCGAGGAGGAGCTCTACCGCCTGGTGGGGGCGGCGGACCTCTTCCTCCTCCCGTACCCCAACCTGGAGCAGGTCTCCTCCGGCACCCTCTCCTACGCTCTGGCCCTGGGCAAGGCGGTGCTCGCCACGCCCTTCTGGCACGCCCGCCACGCCCTGGCCGGGGGTCGGGGGATCCTCCTGTCCCCCGATCCCGAGGCCTGGGCCCAGGCCATCCTGGAGCTTTCGGAAAGCCCCTTCCGGCTTAAGGAGATGGAGGCGCGGGCCTACGCCTACGCCCGGGAGGCCACCTGGCCCCGGGTGGCCCGGGCCTACCGGAGGCTGCTTTCGGAGGTGGGCGGTGTTCGGCCTGGAGTGGCTTAGGGCCCGCACCGACGCCCGCGGCCTCCTGGAGCACGCCCGGGGGGGCCTCCCCCTTCTGGAGGAGGGGTACACCACCGACGACAACGCCCGCGCCCTCCTCTACCTGGCCCTCCTCCCCCCGGGCACCCGGGACCCGGCCCTGGTCCGGACCTACCTGGCCTTCCTCCTCTACATGCAGAGGCAGGACGGCCGCTTCCGCAACGGCTTGAGCCCGGAGGGGCGGTTTGAGGACGAGGGGGAGGCGGAGGACCCCACCGGCCGGGCCATCCTGGCCCTGGCCGCGGCCAGCCTCGGCCTGGACCCCGACCTCCGGGAAACGGCCCGCTTCGCCCTGGAGCGGGCCCTTGGGGCGGCCGAGCGTCTTTGCGCGCCGAGGGCGCAGGCCTACGCCCTTCTGGGCCTCCTGGCCCTCCGGGAGGAGCCCTTTCGCGAACTCGCCCACCTCCTCGGGAGGCGGCTCCGCCAGGCCTTCGCCCAGGCCGAGGCCTCCTGGCCCTTTCCCGGCCCCCTCACCTACGCCAACTACCGACTCCTCGAGGCCCTGTGGGCCTACGCCCGGGCCTTCGGCGACAGGGAGGCCTTGGGGCTCGTCCGTCGGGCCCAGGGCCTTCTGGACCGGGTGTATTTCTCTGGGGAAGGCGCCCCTTTCTTTGATCCCGTGGGCAACGCCTTCATGTCGCCCGGGGAGGCCAAGCCCCTCTTTGACCAGCAGCCCATAGAGGCCAAGGCGGCGGTGAGCTTCTACCTCCGGGTGGGGGAGAGGCCCAAGGCCGAGCTCGCCTTCCTCTGGTTCCACGGGCGCAACCGCCTCGGGGTTCCCCTGGTGGACGCCTTTGGTCCCATGGACGGCCTGACGCCGCAAGGCCCCAACCGCAACCGCGGAGCCGAGGCCCTCCTCTCCTACCTGCTCGCCTGGCAGGCCCTGGTGCAGGGGCCCTTTCCCCGGGAGGAGGCCCCATGAGGGTGGCCATGCTGGCCCCCATCGCCTGGCGCGTCCCCCCCAGGCGCTACGGTCCCTGGGAACAGGTGGTCTTTGACCTCACCGAGGCCCTTCTGGACCTCGGGGTGGAGGTGGTCCTCTACGCCACCTGCGACTCCAAGACCCGGGCCCCCCTGCGCTGCACCGCGAGGAAGCCCCTCTGGGAGGACAAGGAGGCGGACTGGAAGGTGGAGGAGTTCCTCCACATCGCCCGCGCCATGGAGGAGGCGGGGGAGTTTGACCTTCTCCACAACCACTACGACTTCATGCCCCTCTACTTCACCCCCTTCGTGCGGGTCCCGGTCCTCACCACCATCCACGGCTTTTCCGGCGAGAGGATCAAGAAGGTCTACCGCCGCTACGCTGCCCTCCCCCACGTCCACTACGTGGCCATCTCCGAGGCCGACAAGGACCCGGGCCTTCCCTACCTGGGCGTGGTCCCCCACGGGGTGGACCCGGGGCGCTATCCCCTTGGGGAAGGGGGGAAGCACCTCCTCGTCCTCTCCCGCATCCATCCCGACAAGGGGATCCGGGAGGCCATCCTCTTCGCCCGGAGGGCCAGGCTTCCCCTGAAGATCGCCGGCCCCATTCAGGACGAGGCCTACTTCCGGGACCAGGTGGCCCCCCTGCTGGGAGAGGGGGTGGAGTTCCTGGGGCCCGTGGACCCCGAGGCCCGGGGCGAGCTTCTTGCGGGGGCCATCGCCCTCCTCCACTTCGTGAACTTCAAGGAGCCCTTCGGCCTCGCCCCCGTGGAGGCTATGATGAGCGGGGTCCCCGTCCTGGCCAGGCCCCTGGGGGCCCTGCCCGAAACGGTGCGCCACGGGGAGACGGGGTTTTTGGTGGAGGGCTGGGAGGAGGCCCTGGACTACCTGGAGCGGCTTAAGGCCCTGGACCGCAAGGCCATCCGCCTCTACGCCGAGGCCCGGTTCTCCCGGGAGCGGATGGCCAGGGACTACCTGGAGCTTTACCGAAAGGTGGTGGGATCGTGAAGGCCTATGCCCTGGTCATGGCGGGAGGGCGGGGGGAGAGGCTTTGGCCCCTCTCCCGGGAGGACCTCCCCAAGCCCTTCCTGCCCCTCCTGAACGGCAAGACCCTGCTGGAGGCCACCCTGGAGCGCATCGCCCCCCTGGTGCCCAAGGAGAACACGCTCCTCATCGTCCGGAAGGACCAGGAGGCGGTGGCCCGCCCCTACGCCGACGGGGTCCGGCTCCTCCTCGAGCCCCTGGGGCGGGACACGGCGGGAGCGGTGCTCCTCGGGGTGGCCGCCGCCCTGAGGGAGGGGGCGGACCGCCTTCTGGTTCTCCCCGCCGACCACTACGTGGGGGACGAGGAGGCCTACCGCGAGGCCCTTGCGGCCATGCTGGAGGCGGCGGAGGAGGGGTATGTGGTGGCCCTGGGCCTCAGGCCCACCCGCCCGGAGACGGAGTACGGCTACATCCGCCTGGGGCCCAAGGAGGGCCTCTGGTACCGGGGGGAGGGCTTCGTGGAGAAGCCCTCCTACGCCAAGGCCCTGGAGTACCTGAAGGGGGGGTACGTGTGGAACGGAGGGGTCTTCGCCTTCACCCCCAGCACCATGGCCGAGCTCTTCCGCCGCCACCTGCCGAGCCACGCTGAGGGCCTCACGCGCCTCCTCCGGGGGGAGCCCCTGGAAGGGGTGTATGGGGCGCTTCCCAAGATCTCCATAGACTACGGGGTGATGGAGAAGGCGGAGGCCTTGAGGGTGGTCCTGGGCCGCTTCCCCTGGGACGACGTGGGCAACTGGCGGGCCCTGGAGCGGGTCTTCGCCCAGGACGAACGGGAGAACGTGTGCCTGGGAGAGGGGCGGCACGTGGCTTTGGACACCTTTGGCTGCGTGGTCTACGCCGACCGGGGCACGGTGGCCACCCTGGGGGTCTCTGGCCTGGTGGTGGCCAAGGTGGGGGACGAGGTCCTGGTGGTGCCCAAGGACCGGGCCCGGGAGGTGCGGGAGCTGGTGCGGCTCCTCGAGGCGCCGTGAAGGCCTACGTGGGCCTAGGGAGCAACCTGGGGGACCGGGCGGCCTACCTTCTCCTGGGGCTTTCCGCCCTCTCTCGGCTGCCCGAGACCCGCCTCCTCCGGCTTTCCCCCGTCTACGAGACCGACCCCGTGGGCCCGCCCCAGCCCCCTTACCTCAACATGGTGGCCGAGCTGGAAACGGCGCTTTCCCCCAAGGGGCTCCTTGCCGAGATGCTTCGCGTAGAAAAGGCCCTGGGACGGGAAAGGCGGGAGCGGTGGGGCCCTAGGACCTTGGACCTGGACCTCCTCCTTTACGGGGATCTGGTCCTGGAAGAGGCGGGCCTTAGCGTGCCCCATCCCCGCCTCCACGAGAGGGCCTTCGTCCTGGTGCCCCTTCTGGACCTCCTCCCCGAGGGGCGGCACCCCCTTTTGGGCCAGAGCTTCGCCGAGCTTTTGGCCTCCCTTGACGCTTCTTCGGTCCGGCCCCTTGTGCTATAGTGGGGACATCGCGGGCAGGTCCTGCGCGAGGAGAGGGAAAGTGGAGATAGAAGCGGGAAGCATCGTAGAGGGCCGCGTGGTGCGGGTAACGGACTTTGGCGCCTTCGTGGAGCTGCCGGGCGGCGAGCAGGGTCTGGTGCACATCTCCCAGATCGCCCACGAGTTTGTGCGGAACGTCCGGGACTTCCTCAACGAGGGGGACATCGTGCAGGTCATGGTGAAGGGCCGCGACCCCAAGGGCCGCCTGGACCTTTCCATCAAGGACCTGACCCCGGCCCCCGAAGGGGGTCCGCCCCCCAGGCCCAGGCGTCTGCCCAAGCAAGGCCCCGAGTTTGAAAACAAGCTGAAGAGCTTCCTCAGGAGCACGGGGGGCTTTGGCGGTAGCAAGGGCAAGAAGGGCGGCAAGAAGAGGCGCTAAGTACCCCACCGCGGCAAAAGCCGCGGTGGGGGCCCCAGAAAAGCCCTTCCACAACTCCGACTTGGCCACCCTATGTTGCATGTATCTTGCCCTCTGAGGGAGGTCCTACCGCCTATGTTGCCGGGCTCCCACGCCCGCGACTTTGA
>NZ_LHCI01000106.1:703950-709111 GCF_001280255.1 Thermus aquaticus
CTTGATGGGCCTGCCCGGGGTGGGGCCCCAGGTGGCGGCGGCGGTGCTGGCCCTCCTGCCCCCGCACCTTTGGGGAAGGGCCAAGGCGGCGGCCGCCTACGCGGGCCTGATCCCCGAGCGGGAGGAGTCGGGGAAGAGCGTGGAGAGGAGCCGGCTCTCCCGGAAGGGGCCTCCTCTTTTGCGAAGGAAGCTTTTCATGGGGGCCTTGGTGGCGGTGAGGCACGACCCGGAGATGGGGGCCTTCTACCGTCGCCTGCTGTCGCGGGGAAAGCGCAAAAAGCAGGCCCTGGTGGCCGTGGCCCACAAGCTTCTTAGGCGGATGATGGGGAGGCTAAGGGAGTACTACGCAGGCCAGTCCCTCCAAGGGGTGGCTTGACAGGCAAGACAGTATCAAAGCTAACGTGCGGGCACTTAGTCCCAAAGGGTCGCCTCCCGGGTTTATCCCCGGGGGGTTTTGCTTTAGAGTGAGGGGGTATGGCGAAGCCCGTGGAGGTTACCGACGCCAACTTTGACGAGGCCCTGAGGAACCACCCCCTGGTGCTGGTGGACTTCTGGGCGGAGTGGTGCGCCCCCTGCCGGATGATCGCGCCCGTCCTCGAGGAGCTGGCCCAGGAGTACGAGGGCAAGCTCCTGGTGGCCAAGCTGGACGTGGACGAGAACCCCAAGACGGCCATGCGCTACCGGGTCATGAGCATCCCCACGGTGATCCTCTTCAAGAACGGCCAGCCGGTGGAGGTCCTGGTGGGGGCCCAGCCCAAGCGGAACTTCCAGGCCAAGATAGAAAAGCATCTGCCCGCTAGCGCATGAGAATCGCCCTGGACGCCATGGGGGGGGACCGGGCCCCCCAGGTAACCGTTTTGGGCGCCCTCCTGGCGGCCCGGGAGGGGGTGGAGGTGGTTCTGGTGGGGGAGGAAAGCGCCCTGAAGGCCGAGCTTGCCCGGCACGGGGCGGATCTCCCCATCGTCCACGCCCCCGACCACATCCCTATGGAGGCGCACGCCACCGAGGTGCGCAGGCGCCCCCAAAGCTCCGTCGCGGTGGCCATGGGCCTCCTCAAGGCCCAGGAGGTGGCGGCGGTGGTGTCCATGGGCCACACCGGGGCCACCATGGCCGCCGCCCTCTTCACCCTGGGCCGGGTCCGGGGGGTGGAGAGGCCCGCCCTTCTGGTGGAGTTTCCGAGTCAGAAGGGGCGGACCTTCCTCCTGGACGGGGGGGCCAACGCCGACTGCCGCCCTAGCTTCCTGGTGCAGTTCGCCGCCATGGGCCTGGCCTACGCCGAGGCCAGCGGGGTGGCGGGCCCCCGGGTGGGCCTCCTCTCCATCGGGGAGGAGGAGGGGAAGGGGAACGCCCTGGTTCTGGAAACCTACCCCCTCCTGCGGCAGGCCCTAGGGGAGCGCTTTTTCGGCAACGTGGAGGGCCGGGACATCTTTTTGGGGACCACTGAGGTGGTGGTCACCGACGGCTTCACCGGCAACGTGGCGCTGAAGCTGGCGGAGGGGGAGGCCAAGGTCCTCCTCTCCTGGATCAAGGAGGCCCTCACCTCCTCTCCCTTGGCCCGGCTTGGGGCCCTGCTGGCCAGGGGGGCTTTGCGCCGGGTGAAGGACCGGGTGGACCCCGCCCAGTACGGGGCCATGCCCCTTTTGGGGGTGGAGGGGGCGGTCTTCATCGGCCACGGCTCCGCCGACGAGGTGGCGGTGAAACACGCCCTCCTCAGGGCCAAGGCCCTGGTGGAGGCGGGCCTTATGGAGCGGGTGCGCGGTAGCCTGGCTTCCCTACACGTCTAGGATCACCCGGGCCAGGAAGCGGCCCCCTTCCTGGCGGATGAAGAGGCCGTGGAAGGTGGCGCTCTTGACCTCGCCCTGAAAGCCGAACGCCTCCCGGAAGGGCTCCCCGAAGAGGGTGGCCGTGAGGCGGAAGCCCTCCTCCTTGGGCTCTATGCGGACATTGGCCTTCCCCGGCACGAAGCCCTTGGTCTGGATCAGGTAGATGAGCTCGTTCAGGTAGCGGACCAGTAGGGTTTCCAGGTCCTCGGCTTCCAGGACCACCCGCCGCCTCCTCTTTCCCCCTTGGGGGGGGTTTTGGAACATCACCTGGAGAAGCCCGGCCAAAGCGGCCTGGAAGAGGCCCTCGAGGCTCTCCGCCTCCAGCTCAAAGCCCACGTCCGCCGTGTGGTCCAGGGGCCTCACCACCATGGCCCCTCCCTGGTCCCTTGGCTTCCCGGCAGGTGGAAGGTTTCCGTCCATAGCCGCTCGGGGTGCCGCTCCATGAAGTCCAGGATGGAGAGGGCCTGGGTTTTGTGCTGGGCCAGGGCCTGGAGCTTCCTTTTCAGGGCCCACTCGGGAAGGCGCAGGCGGTGGGTCACGGGGTAGGGGCCCTCGGGGCGCACGAAATAGACGACCCTGGCCAGGCCCGCCGCCGCCTCCTCCACGTAGCGGCTGGTGGCCACGTGGTCGGGGTGGCCGTTGATGCCGTCCGGGGGGAAGGTGAGGACGAAGCGGGGCCTGAGGCCCATAAGCCTCTCCCGGACGGCCTCCTTGGCCTCGGGGTGCTGGGCGAGGCCTTCCCCCGTGGCCTGTCCCCGGGGAGCTTCCTCCGCCCCCTGGGGCAGGGCGTTGGGGAAGGCGAGGGCCTCGAGGTGGTCCACGCCTAGGACCTCCGCCGCCCGCTTGAGCTCCCTCAGGCGCACCTCGGCGAGCTCCTCCGGGGCGCAGAGGCCCAGGGTCCTCCCTGCCTCGCCCCGGGTGAGGGTCAGGATGCCCGTCCTCAGGCCTTGGGCCTTGGCGAGAAGCAAAGCCCCGCCTGCGCCGAAGGTCTCGTCGTCCGGGTGGGGCACCACCACCAGGAGGTCCAGCATGCCCCCATCTTGACAGATGGCCCCCCCTTTGGTACATTCAATGTTGCGCCGGTTGAACCGGCGGGGGATCTTGAAAGCGCGGGAACAGGGCACAAGAGCGACACCCAAACGCCTCAAGGCGTTTTTTGGTGGAGAGTTTGATCCTGGCTCAGGGTGAACGCTGGCGGCGTGCCTAAGACATGCAAGTCGTGCGGGCCGTGGGGTATCTCACGGTCAGCGGCGGACGGGTGAGTAACGCGTGGGTGACCTACCCGGAAGAGGGGGACAACATGGGGAAACCCAGGCTAATCCCCCATGTGGACACATCCTGTGGGGTGTGTTTAAAGGGTTTTGCCCGCTTCCGGATGGGCCCGCGTCCCATCAGCTAGTTGGTGGGGTAAGAGCCCACCAAGGCGACGACGGGTAGCCGGTCTGAGAGGACGGCCGGCCACAGGGGCACTGAGACACGGGCCCCACTCCTACGGGAGGCAGCAGTTAGGAATCTTCCGCAATGGGCGCAAGCCTGACGGAGCGACGCCGCTTGGAGGAGGAAGCCCTTCGGGGTGTAAACTCCTGAACCCGGGACGAAACCCCCGATGAGGGGACTGACGGTACCGGGGTAATAGCGCCGGCCAACTCCGTGCCAGCAGCCGCGGTAATACGGAGGGCGCGAGCGTTACCCGGATTTACTGGGCGTAAAGGGCGTGTAGGCGGCTTGGGGCGTCCCATGTGAAAGGCCACGGCTCAACCGTGGAGGAGCGTGGGATACGCTCAGGCTAGACGGTGGGAGAGGGTGGTGGAATTCCCGGAGTAGCGGTGAAATGCGCAGATACCGGGAGGAACGCCGATGGCGAAGGCAGCCACCTGGTCCACTCGTGACGCTGAGGCGCGAAAGCGTGGGGAGCAAACCGGATTAGATACCCGGGTAGTCCACGCCCTAAACGATGCGCGCTAGGTCTCTGGGTTATCTGGGGGCCGAAGCTAACGCGTTAAGCGCGCCGCCTGGGGAGTACGGCCGCAAGGCTGAAACTCAAAGGAATTGACGGGGGCCCGCACAAGCGGTGGAGCATGTGGTTTAATTCGAAGCAACGCGAAGAACCTTACCAGGCCTTGACATGCTAGGGAACCTGGGTGAAAGCCTGGGGTGCCCCGCGAGGGGAGCCCTAGCACAGGTGCTGCATGGCCGTCGTCAGCTCGTGTCGTGAGATGTTGGGTTAAGTCCCGCAACGAGCGCAACCCCTGCCGTTAGTTGCCAGCGGGTGAAGCCGGGCACTCTAACGGGACTGCCTGCGAAAGCAGGAGGAAGGCGGGGACGACGTCTGGTCATCATGGCCCTTACGGCCTGGGCGACACACGTGCTACAATGCCCACTACAGAGCGAGGCGACCTGGCAACAGGGAGCGAATCGCAAAAAGGTGGGCGTAGTTCGGATTGGGGTCTGCAACCCGACCCCATGAAGCCGGAATCGCTAGTAATCGCGGATCAGCCATGCCGCGGTGAATACGTTCCCGGGCCTTGTACACACCGCCCGTCACGCCATGGGAGCGGGTTCTACCCGAAGTCGCCGGGAGCCTTAGGGCAGGCGCCGAGGGTAGGGCCCGTGACTGGGGCGAAGTCGTAACAAGGTAGCTGTACCGGAAGGTGCGGCTGGATCACCTCCTTTCTAAGGAGCATGAAGCCCGTTCCCGCGCTTTCAAGCCCCGCCAAGCCGGCGTAAGAAACCCCCCGTTAGGGGGGTTTTTCTTTACCCCCTCCACAGGAGGGGGGCTTTTTACGCACCCCGCTTAAAATCCCCGGACGTTCAGGAAGGGCTCGGGGTGGGGTGGCCCGAGGTGTTGGTCTAGGAAGGTGGTGGTGGGGGCGCCGATGCGCGCCACGCCCCAGGGGATGGTCTCCCCATAGGCCTTAACCTCCTGGTCGGGGCTCAGGGCGTAGACCCGGGGGTCCTTGGCCAGGCGCTCCGCCTTGGCCGGGGAGAGGTTGCGGTTCCTTCGGCCCCCTATGCCTGGTAACTTTCCCAGGAACCTTTTGCCGGGGTCCCCATGCTGGCGCAAGCCAGCATGGGGTGGTGTCAAGCCCTATAGTGACAGGACTTTACCCACATCTCCGTTTCGTGGTAAATCTCCCCTTGCGGGCGCAGCCCGTATCTGGTACCGGGGGTGATCCATGGACATGCTCAAGGTGGCCGAGGCCAGGCTCCAGGAGTTCACGGGCCGTTTTGCGAGCGTTTTCCCCCGATAAGCGCCTCCACCGACGGTTTGAAGAGGTGGTGCGGGGCGCCTTGGCCGCAGGCTCAGCCCGGGTGAGCGAGATGGTGGCCTCGCTCCC
>NZ_LHCI01000106.1:709640-720091 GCF_001280255.1 Thermus aquaticus
GGATCCGTTCAAGGGGTTTCTTTTGCAGCTCGGGGGCAAGCTGGGGCTGCCCAGCGAGAGGGATGGTCCGTACCTGCTCCTGAGGGGCCTGGTTCGCCTGCTCAACTATGAAGTCACCCAAGAACTCTTGAAGCAGGCTAAGGGAGGGCGAGGAAGGAGTTTTGGGTAAAGCCCTGCTATAGTGAGGAGCGTGGACTTCCTGGAAGCCCTTTCCCGCCCCCCTTTGGTCCTGGGGGTGGACCCCAGGCCCGAGCTGCACGGCAAGGAGCCTTTGGCCCACATCCGCCGCTACACCCTGGAGCTTCTGGAGGCCCTGGCCTCGAGGCTGGCCGCCGTCAAGTTCCAGCTGGCCTTCTTTGAGGCCATGGGGCCCGAGGGGCAGGAGCTTTTGTGGGAGCTGGTGAGCGGGGCCAGGGTCATGGGCCTTCCCGTCATTTTTGACGGGAAGCGGGGGGACATCGGCTCCACCGCCGCCGCCTACGCCCGGGCCTACCTGGAGGCCTTTCCCGGCAGCGCCCTCACCGCCAACCCCTACCTGGGCCTGGACGCTCTGGAGCCCTTCTTCCGGGCGGCCTCGGCCAGGGGAGGGGCGGTCTTCGTCCTGGCCAAGACTACGAACCCAGGAGCGGGGTTCCTGCAGGACCTGGAGGTGGCGGGGAGGCCCCTCTACCTCCACCTGACCGAGGCCCTGGCCGAGGCGGGGGAGGCCTACCGGGAAGGGCCCTGGAGCCGGGTGGGCCTGGTGGCCGGGGCCACGGCGGAAGAGGCGGTCCTGGCCATCCGGGCGCTGGCCCCCCACGCCCCCCTCCTGCTACCCGGGGTGGGGGCCCAGGGGGGGAGGCCCCTCAAGGGCCCCGGCCTTTTGAATAGCGCCAGCCGGGCCCTCTACTACCCCGGGGGCAGGCCCGACCTGGAGGCGGCCCTGGAGGCGGCGGAGGCCCTTCTCGCCCTGGTAGAGTAGGGGGGATGGAGGTCTTGGAGCTTTACCGGAGGACGGGGGCCCTCCTGGAGGGCCACTTCCTCCTGCGTTCGGGGATGCACTCCCCCCTTTTTTTGCAGTCGGCGGCCCTTCTCCAGCACCCCCTCTACGCCGAGGCGGTGGGGGAGGCCCTGGGCCGACTCTTTGAGGACCAGGGCGTGGACTTCGTCATCGGCCCCGCCATCGGGGGGGTGGTCCTCTCCTTCGTGGTGGCCAGGGCCCTGGGGGCCCGGGCCCTCTTCGCCGAGAAGGACGGCCAGGGGGGCATGTTCATCCGCAAGGGGCTTCTGGTGAACCCAAAGGACCGCTTCCTGGCGGTGGAGGACGTGGTGACCACGGGGGAAAGCGTGCGGCGGGCCATCCGGGCCGCGGAGGCCAGGGGGGCGGTCCTGGTGGGGGTGGGGGCGCTGGTGGACCGGAGCGGGGGCCAGGCGGAGTTCGGGGTGCCCTTCCGGGCCCTGGCCCGCCTCGAGGTCCCCCAGTACGCCCCCGAGGCCTGCCCCCTCTGCCGGGCGGGCCTTCCCCTGGAGGAGGTCTAGGTGCGCCTTCTGGCCTTCTTGGGGCTTTTCCTCTCCCTGGCCTTGGCCGCGCCAGAGGAGGTGGCCAGGGAGGCGGTGGCCCGCTGGCTCAAGGGGGAACTTTCCCCTAGGTTGGAGGAGGTCCTCAAGGCCCCGCCCGAAGAGGCCCCAAAGCTTCTGGAACGTTATGCCCTCTTTCCCCCGCCTCCCAAGGGGCTTTCCGTGAACCTGGAGGGGGCCAAGGTGGAGGGAAGCCGGGTGGCCTTCGCCGCCGCCTTGGGCGAGGAGGTGGGGGAGGTGGTGGTGGTCCTGGAGGGGGAGAGGGTGCGGCGCGTCTTCTTCCGCCCCGAGGGGCTTGGCCTTCCCGCCTACCTCCTCACCCCCTTGGCGGGATGGGGGTTTGTCCTCCTTTCCCTTTTCTGGACCCTTCTCCTCTTCCAGACTTCCCCCTTCCGGGCCTGGCTTTTAGAGGCTTTGGCCTTGGTGCGGGCCCATAAGGGGCTTTACCTCTTCACCAACCTCTTCCTCTACGGCCTCTTTGCCCTGGGGGCCCTTCTGGCCTACGGGATGCCGGAGCTGGCCCGCGCCATGCAGGTCCTCTTTGCGGGGGCCCTCGAGGCCATCGGTCTGGAAAAGGCCCTGGGCCAGGGGCTTCCCGTTCTGGCGGGGGTTATCTTTTACTGGAACTTCAGCCAGGGGCTCTTCCTCACCGGCCTTCTTCCTGCCCTCCTCCTGGGGGTGCCCGTCCTCCTCCTGAACGCCCTCCGCTACTTCGTCTTCGGCTTGGCCCTCTCTCCGGCCCTTCTGGGCGGGGCCTTCCTCCTCCATCTGCCCACCCTCCTCCTGGAGCTTCAGGCCTACATCCTGGTGACCTTCGGGGGGCTTCTTCTCCTGGCCAAGACCGCCCGGGGGGAGGGGTACGGGAAGGGGCTCAGGGCCCTCCTTCTGAGCTTCTACCTGGGGGCCTATTTTCTCCTCCTGGCCGCCTGGTACGAGGCCTGGGAGGTGGGGCTTTTATGAAGGTGGCCGTCTTGGGAGCGGGGGCCTGGGGCACGGCTTTGGGGATCCTCCTGGCCGCCAAGGGGATTCCCGTAGCCCTCTGGGCCCGGCGTAAGGAGCAGGTGGAGGCCATGCGGGCCATGCGGGAAAACCGGGAGTATCTGCCCGGTGTGGCCCTGCCCGCCTACCTCCAGCCCACCCACGACCCCGAGGAGGCCCTGATGGGGGCGGAGTTGGCCGTGGTGGCTCTGCCCTCCAAGGCCCTTTCCACCCTGGAGGGCCTTCCCCTGGCCCCCTGGTACCTATCGGCCACCAAGGGCCTTTTCTTTGAGGCGGGGGAGGTCCTCACCCCAAGCCAGGTCCTGGCCCGCCTCACGGGCCGCCCGGTGGCCGCCCTCTCCGGCCCCAACCACGCCGAGGAGGTGGCCCGCTTTCTGCCCACCGCCAGCGTGGCGGCGGGGCCCGAGGGCCTTGCCCAAAGGGTCCAGGAGCTCTTTAGCGGGCCCACCTTCCGGGTCTACACGGGCCGGGACCTTAGGGGGGTGGAGCTAGGGGGGGCGGTGAAAAACGTCCTGGCCCTGGCGGCGGGGATGGTGGACGGCCTCCGCCTGGGGGACAACGCCAAGGCCGCCCTCCTCACCCGGGGGCTTAGGGAGATGGTCCGCTTCGGCACCGCTTTGGGGGGGGAGGAGGCCACCTTTTATGGGCTATCGGGCCTGGGGGACCTCCTGGCCACCGCCTACAGCCTCCACTCCAGGAACCGGGGGGCGGGGGAGAGGCTGGTGCGGGGGGAGGCCAAGGAGCGCCTCGAGGACCGCGGCGTGGTGGAGGGGCTTTACGCCGTCAAGGCCATGGTGGCCTGGGGGGAGAGGGCGGGGGTGGAGCTTCCCATCGCCGAGGCCGTCTTTGGGGTGGCCTACGGGGGCCTGGACCCCCTCAAGGCCCTCCAGACTCTCATGGCCCGGGAGCCCAAGGCCGAGTGAGGCTAAGATGGAGGGGATGCCGGCCCGAAAGGCCCAGTCCCTGGAAGCCTACCTCTTAGAGGAGGAGCAAAGCCCGGTGAAGCGGGAGTTCTACCGGGGCTTCGCCTACGCCATGGCGGGGGCTAGCGCCCTTCACAACCGGGTGGCCTTGAACATCGCCGCCCGCTTCCTGGAGGCGGCCCGGGCCAAGGGGTGCCGGGTCTACATGAGCGACATGAAGCTCAGGATCGGGAACGAGGCCGTTTACTACCCGGATGTGATGGTGGTCTGCCAGGAAGGGCCCCCAAACCCCTACTACGAGGAGGCCCCTTGCGCCTTGGTGGAGGTCCTTTCTCCGGCCACAGAAGCCTTGGACCGCAGGGAGAAGCGGGCCATGTACCAGCGCCTGGAGAGCCTTGGGGTCTACCTCTTGGTGGACCCTGAGAAGGGGCTTTTCCTGGCCTACCGGAGGACCCCGGAAGGGTTCGTGGAGGAGGAGGGGGAGGAGGTCTACATCCCCTGCCTGGACCTCACCCTCACCGCCGAGGAGGCCTTCAGGCTTTAGAAGAACTCGGAGAGAAAGCCCAGGAGGGCCGTGCGGAAGGCCTTGGGGTTTTCCAGGTTGGCCAGGTGGCCCGTCTCCGGGAGGATCAGCATGCGCCCATCGGGGAGGGCCTTCCACATCTTTTTGGCCTCCTCCGGGGGGGTGAGGGTGTCCTCCTCACCCACCAGGACCAGGGCGGGCACCTCCATCCGGGGAAGGAGGGGGGTGGAGTCGGGTCTTTCGGCCAGGGCCTTGAGGCTTTCCGCCACCGCCTCGGGGGAGGCCTCGAGGATGAGCTCCTTGGCCTTTTCCACCACCTTGGGCTTGGTCTCCCGGGTGGTCTTGCCCAGGTGGCCGGGAAGCAAGGCCTCGGGCAAAAAGCCCACCCCCTCCTTCAGGACCCGCTCCCTGAGGGCGTAGCGGTTTTGCCTGGCCTCTTCGCTGTCGGGCCCGGCGCGGGTGCTGGAGAGGACCACCCCTAAAAAGCGCTCCGGGGCCTTTCGGAAGAGCTCAAAGATGAGGTAGCCTCCCATGGAAAGCCCCACGAAGACCGCCCGCTCCAGGCCCATCTCCTCCATCTCGGCAAGGACCTTCCTGGCCGCTTCCTCCAGGGAGAGGCCCAGGTAATGGGGGGCCAGGATGGGAAGCCGGGCCTTGAGGAGCTCCGTTTCCTTGGCCCACATCCTGGGGCTGTAGGGGAAAGCGTGCAGAAAGACCACGCCTTTCATGCTTCCTCCTTGACGGCTTCGCCCTTGAGGCCCAGGGCCTCGAGGCGGGCGATGAGGGCGGGGTCCTCCACGATGACCACGTTCTCCCGCCCCACGGTCTTGGCCCGCAGGCGCCCCGCCTGGGCGGCCTCCTTCCAGGCCTCCATGAGGTCCGGGTGCTGGACCAGGAGGGCGGTCACCTTGTGGGCCGGGTAGCGCTTCACTTCAGGGCCTCCTCCAGGGCGTGCCAGGCCAGGGTGGCGCACTTCACCCGGGCGGGGAGCTTGGCCACCCCCTGGAGGGCCAAGAGGTCCCCTAGGGCGGGGTCCGGGGAGGCGCCCTCCACCACCATGGCCTGGAACTTCTTGGCCAGGTCCAGGGCCTCGGCCACCCGCTTCCCCTTGACCGCCTCCGTCATCATGGAGGCGCTGGCGGTGCTGATGGCGCACCCTTGGCCCTGGAAGCGGATGTCGGCGATGGTGTCCCCCTCCAGAAGCACCATGACCTCCACCTGGTCCCCGCAAGAGGGGTTCATCCCCCCGGCCCGCCGGGTGGCCTGGGGCAGGACCCCGAAGTTTTTGGGGGCCTGGTAGTGCTTGAGGATGATCTCCCGGTAAAGCTCGTCTAGGACGCTCATGGATTCCTCCATTATAGCCAGGCCCGGTACTTGTGGGCGATCCTCAGGAGGGCCTCCACGAAGCGGTCCACCTCTTCCCGGGTGTTGTAGAGGTAGAAGCTCGCCCGGGCGGTGGCGGCTAGGCCCAGCCTCCGGTGGAGGGGCTGGGCGCAGTGGTGCCCGGCCCGGACGGCGATGCCCTCCTCGTCCAGGAAGGTGGCCAGGTCGTGGGCGTGGAGCCGGCCCAGGGTGAAGGGGATGACCCCGCCGCGGTCGGGCCCCTGGGGCCCGTAGACCCTGAGGTGGGGGACCTCCTCCAGCCGCTTCAGGGCGTAGTCCAGAAGGGCCCGGTCGTGGGCGTAGACCCTTTCCATCCCCACCTCCATGAGGTAACAGGCCGCCTCTCCCAGGGCGATGGCCTCGGCGATGGGGGGCGTGCCCGCCTCAAAGCGCCCTGGAGGGGGGGCGTAGGTGGAGCGGTCCACAAAGACCTCCCGGATCATCTCCCCGCCTCCCAAAAAGGGCATCATCCCCTCCAGGACCTCGTACCGGCCCCACAGGACCCCGGCCCCCGTGGGCCCCAGCATCTTGTGGCCGGAGAGGGCGAAGAAGTCGGCCCCCAGGGCCTTCACGTCCACGGGAAGGTGAGGGGCGCTCTGGGCCCCGTCCACCACCACCAAGGCCCCCGCCGCCTTGGCCTTTTTGGCGATCTCGGCCACGGGGTTGATGGTGCCCAGGACGTTGGACATGTGGACCAGGGAGACCACCCGGGTCCTTTCGCTGAGGAGGCCGTCCAGCGCCGAGAGGTCCAGCCTGCCCTCCTCGGTGAGGGGGATGGCCCTCACCCGGGCCCCCGTGAGGCCCGCCACCAGGTGCCAGGGGACGAGGCCCGCGTGGTGCTCCATCTCCGTGACCAGGATCTCGTCCCCCTCCTTAAGGTTCCTGAGGCCCCAGGCGTAGGCCACCAGGTTCATGGCCTCGGTGGTGTTGCGCACGAAGATGACCTCCCGCTCTTCGGCCTTCAGGAAGCGGGCCACGCGCCTTCTCGCCTCCTCGTAGGCCTCGGTGGCGGCCACGGAGAGGCGGTAGGCCCCCCGGTGGACGTTGGCGTTCAGCTCCTCGTAGTAGCGCTTCAGGGCCTCTATGACCCTCTTGGGCTTCTGGCTGGTGGCGGCGGAGTCCAGGTAGACGAGATGGGGATTCTTGGCGATGAGGGGGAAGTCCTCCCTCAGGGCGCTTAGGTCCATGCCCTTAGTCTACGGGTTTGGGGAAGCCTAGAGCTGGGCTAAGGCCCTTTCTGGCTCGCGCCTCCTCGGGCAGGCTTCCCAGCCTTTCCCGAACCCCCTGGGGAAGGAGGGCGAACATCCCTTGGGGGTCTTGGATGAGGGCCTCCACCTCCTCCCCCTCCTGGCGCAGGACCACGTTGCAGGGGAGGAGGAGGCCGATATCGGGCTCGGCTTCCAGGGCCCGCACCTCGGGGATGGTGCCCATAAGCCGCTTTTTCAGGGCGAGGCCTTCCATGGATACCCTCCTCCCGTATTTTACCGGGAGGTTCAGGAAAGCTCGCGCTTCATCCGCTCAAAGGTCTCCTTGTCTATCTCCCCTCGGGCGTAGCGCTCCCGCAGGATCTCCAGGGCCCGGTCCTCCCGCCTAGGGGCCAAGGCCCGGGCCACCAGGTAGGCCCCGAGGACCAGGAGGGCCACCAGGAGCAGGGGGTAAAGCCAGCCCAGGAGGCCAAAGCCCATGTGGGGGCCGTAGCCGTACCATCCGTGGGCCAAAGCGGTCATCCTCCATCACCTCCGGTCTCCAGCGTAGGGGAGGGCGGTTAGGCGAGGGTTATAGGCCCGAAGCCGGAGGGAGTTCCCCACCACCAAGAGGCTGGAGAGGCTCATGGCCAAGGCGGCCAGCATGGGGTTCAGGAGGAGGCCCGTGAAGGGGTAGAGGGCTCCGGCGGCCACGGGGATGAGGAGGGCGTTGTAGGCGTAGGCCCAGAAGAAGTTCAGGTAGATGGTGCGGAGGGTCCTCCGGGCCAGGAGGATGGCCTCGGGGACCCCCCGGAGGTCGGGCTTGAGGAGGACCACGTCCCCGGCCTCGAGGGCGATGTCCGTGCCGCTCCCCATGGCCAGGCCCACGTCGGCCTGGGCCAAAGCGGCGGCGTCGTTGATGCCGTCCCCCACGAAGAGCACCTTCCGCCCAGATTCCTGAAGCCGCCTTATGGCCTCCACCTTCCCCTCGGGCCGGAGCCCGGCCTGGACCTCGGGGATGCCCAGGGCCTCCGCCACCCGGCGGGCGGGGGCCTCGTGGTCCCCGGTAAGGAGAATCGGCCTCAGGCCCAGGGCCTTCAGGGCCGCCACCGCCTCCTGGGCCTCGGGCCTTGGGGGGTCAGAGACGGCGAAGGCGGCGAGGAGCCGGCCTTCCTCGGCCAGGTAGAGGGGGGTGTGGCCCTCTTCGGGGAGGGCCTGGGCCTCCTTGGGAAGGGGTACGCCCAGGCGCGCCATGAGGGCGGGGCCCCCCAGGTGAAGGCGCCTTCCCTCCACCCGGCCCTCCACCCCCTCCCCTGGGAGGGCCCGGACCTCCTGAGCCTGGGGCAGGGGCAGGTCTTTGGCGGCCTCCAGGACCGCCCTGGCGATGGGGTGCTCGCTATTCCGCTCCAGGGCGGCGGTAAGGCGCAGGGCCTCTTCCCGGGAGAGGCCCAAGGGGAGGACCTGGACCAGGGTGGGCCTTCCCAGGGTCAGGGTCCCCGTCTTGTCCAGGGCAACGGTGTCCGCCCGGGCCAGGGCCTCGAGGGCCGTTCCTTTGCGGAAGATGAGGCCCATCTGGGCCGCCCGGCCCGTGGCCACGGCGATGGCCGTGGGGGTGGCCAGGCCCATGGCGCAGGGGCAGGCGATGAGGAGGACGCTTAAGGTAGCCACGAAGGCGTGGGAGAGGCCGGGGCCCAGGGAGAGCCAGAGGAGGAAGGTGAGGAGGGCGATGCCCAGGACCACGGGCACGAAGACGGCGGCGATCCGGTCCGCTAGCTCCTGGGCTTTGGGCTTGTGCCCCTGGGCCTCCTCCACCATTCGGGCCATCTGGGCAAGGACCGTGGCCTCCTCCGCCCGGCTCACCCGCACCAGGAGGGCGCCTTCCCCGTTCACCGTTCCCCCCACCACCTGGTCCCCGGGGCCTTTGGCCTTGGGGATGGGCTCCCCAGTCAGCATGGACTCGTCCACGTGACTCCTGCCCTCCACCACCACGCCGTCGGCGGGGATCCTCTCCCCGGGAAGGACCCGGACCAGGTCCCCGGGGATCAGGGCCTCGGCGGGGATCTCCTTTTCCTCGCCGTCCTGGACCAGCCGGGCGGTCTTGGGCCTCAGGGCGAGAAGCTTCCTGATGGCCTCTGAGGCCCTCCCCTTGGCCCCTTCTTCCAGGTGCTTGCCCAGGAGGATGAGGGTGAGGATCACCGCCCCCGCCTCAAAGTAGAGGTGGCGGGCCTCCTCCGGGAAAACCTTGGGGAAGAGGAGGACCAAAAAGGAGTAGAGGTAGGCGCTCCCCGCCCCCAGGGCCACCAGGGTGCTCATGCCAAAGGAAAGGTGCCGGGCCTCGGCCAGGGCCTGACGGAAGGAGCGCCTTCCGGCGTAGAGGACGGGGAGGGCGGTGAGGGCCTGGAGGAGGCCTGGGGCGTGGGGGAGGGGCAGGACCATGGGCCCCATGGCCAGGAGGAGGGTGAGGAGGGCGAAGGGGAAGGCCAGGAGGAAGTCTTTTTGGTAGGTGGGGGTTTTCTCCCTGGCCTCCTCGCCCACCTCCAGGGGCTCGTAGCCCGCTTCCCTTATGGCCTGGCGGATGCGGGCGAGGCTCACCGCCTCCGGCAGGTACTCCACGAAGGCCTTTTCCGTGGCCAGGTTAACGCTAACCGAAAGCACCCCGGGAAGCCGCCCTATGGCCCTTTCCACCCGGGCCACGCAGGCGGCGCAGGTCATGCCCTTCACGGGGATCTCCGCCCTGGCCACCACGGGCTCATACCCCGCCTCCTCCACCCGCTTCAGGACCTCCTTCAGGTCCACCCCCTCCTTCAGGCGGAGGAAGGCCTCCTCGGTGGTGAGGTTGACCCGGGCCTCCTCCACCCCTTCCGCCCGCTTCAGCGCCCGCTCCACCCGGGCCACGCAGCTGGCGCAGGTCATCCCCTTGATGCCGAGGCGGATCTCTTTCACTTTAGAAGCCAGAGGCGGAAGCGGTGGATATCTTCCGTCTGGGCCAGGGCGATGGCCTTGGCCAGATCCAGGACCTCCCGGTCCTTGGCCTTAAGGAGGGCCTCGAGGGCCATCTCCACGGCCCCTTTGTGGTGCTCTAGCATGAGCTCCACGAAGGCCCGCTCCCGGTCCCTGACCCCCCTCAGCCGGGCCACCATGGCGGCCATCTCCCGGGCCATGGCCTGGTAGGCCGCCTGGTCCAGGCCGCCCAGGCGGGCGAGGAGGGCCCGCATGACGCCGATTTCCTTATCCTGCTCCTTCAGGATGCTTTCCGCCCAGGCCCTGACCTCCGGGTCCTTGGGGTCCAGGTGGAGGTGGCCGTGGGGCATCAGGCCAGAACCTCCGCCCGGTAGCCCTCCGCCTCCACGGCCTGGATGAGGGCCTTGGGGTCGGCGTTGCCCTCCACCAGGGCCTCGCCCCGTTCCAGGGAGACCTCGGCCCGCTCCACCCCGGGCCCCCGGGAAAGGGCCTTTTTCACCGCCATAACGCAGTGGTTGCAGGTCATGCCTTCTACCTTGAGCTTGAGCATCCTCGGCCTCCTACCCACCCCTCCTGGGGTGGGGTACCCCTAGTCTACCCTTTGGCCCTGAGTTATAACGGCTGACCCGCAGCCGTGTCCTCCTAAGGAAGGCTGGGGTGGAGCTATGAAGTAGCAAATGAAGGGATGTGCGATGGAAAGCTTTCCCGATAGCCTCTAGAGGCTAAGAGGCTGTCGTAAAAGGGTGGTATCCTTGAAGGGTGCCTCTTAGACGATGTTACCCCAGCGACCTAACCGACGAGGAGTGGGCCCTCCTGGAGCCCCTCATTCCCGCCCCCAAGCCCGGCGGCCGGCCCGCCAAGGTGTCCAGAAGAGAGATCATGAACGCCATCCTTTACGTCCTGAAGAACGGCATCCCCTGG
>NZ_LHCI01000106.1:720955-742597 GCF_001280255.1 Thermus aquaticus
GGAACCGGCGTCTTGCCAAGGACTATGAGGAGAACCCTCGGGTAAGCGAGGCCTGGGTCTATCTGGGCATGCTACGATTGTTGGTGAAGCGGCTAGCCAGGGCCGCGTAACTGCCCCTGGAGGACTTTTACGACAGCCTCTAGCTCATGGGGGCCACCTCCTCCCCGCGCACGGGAAAGCCGAGGGGCACGCGCTCCAAGGCCCCGTCCTCCTTCTTGCGGAGGAAACCGGAAAAGGGAATGGGGAGAGAGAGGCCCAGAAAGACGTTGGGGCGGTCCAGGAACTGGAAGTGGAGGTGGGGCTCCGTGGAGTGACCCGAGTTGCCGCACTCGCCCACCACCTCCCCTGCCCGCACCCACTGCCCAGGCCGCACCCGCACGCTTCCCCTCTTGAGGTGGGCGAGAAGGCTGTACTCTCCGCCCTCGTGCCGGATGAGCACGTAGTTCCCCACAATGCTCCAGGCCAAGGGGTCTAGGAGGCCCGGCCAGGGGCAGTCCCGGTGGCGATTCTGCACCGCCACCACCACCCCGTCCGCAGGGGCGCAGACGGGGGCGCCGAAGGCGTAGTAGTCCTCTGGCCGCCGCCCGCTTCCCCGGTGGGTCTTGCCTTCCTCGTCCCGGATCAGGAAGTCGTAAGCGAAGCGCTGGCCCAAAATCTCCCAGGAATGGGAGGTCTCGGGGTCGGGGCCGCCGTTACCCACCCACCACCATCCCTGGAAAGGGAGGCGGTAAGTCCCCTTGGGCCGGTAGGTGGCGGGGGTGGGCAAGTTTTTTCCCGGGCGCAGGCGGTTCAGCGTCTCACCCACCGCCTGCGCCAGGATGGTAGCCCAGACCACGGGGGAAAGCAAGGTGGGCAGGTCGATAAGGGTGCCGTAGAGTTGTCTTCTGTCCAGAAAAATCAGGGCCAGCCGAGACACGAACCAGGTCAGGGCCACCGCTGCAGCCGGCCAGACCAGAAGGCGTAGAAAAGGGCTTGCCTTGAGGGTAGGAACTAACTCTAACAGGAGGATGAAGAGGATGGCAGCGTAAAAGAGGCCTTCCAGGACCTCATTGATTCTTCTTAGGGTTTTCAGGAGGCTATTGCTCTTCACCATCGCGCGCATTCTACCAAACGGGGGGTTACCCGCTTCGCCGGGCCTTCTTGCCCTTGTCCCCCCCTCTCCGTCCATGAACAGGGACAAGATTGAAGGCCTCCTATCCCCGCCGCATACCTTTCCACCCCCTGGAGGCCTCCCTCCCCCACCTCTCCTTGCGGGGTTTATGCGGTGATTCCCGGGGATCCACCGCAACTCTATGCGGGCCGGCTCCCGCTCCAGGTCCTTCCGGGGCCTTTCCCTGCGCGAAGGGGCAACTTTCGCAAAGGTGGGGACCTGCACCTTCAGTGGAGGGGGTGTCCGGGAGGTCCCCTCCCCCTAGATGCTGAGCCGCTTTGGGACCCCAGCCCCAAATGAACCGCCAGGGTCAGGGGCAGGATCCCCTGCTGGTCCACAGCCTCATTCGGAGCAGGGTCTTCCTCAGGATGGCCGGAGTAGAGCCAAGTACCCCACCGCGGCTTTTGCCGCCGTGGGGGCCCCAGAAAAGCCCCTCCACAGTCCCAGCTTGGGCACCCCATGTTGCGAAATCAAAGTGCGGGCACTTATGAGGTAGCACACGAAGGTATTAGAGGTCTAGAAGCACGGTCTCCCCCTCCAGCCGGGCGGGGAAGACCTTTAGGGGTTTGGGGGCGGGGAGGGTTTGCCGGCCGGTCCTCAGGTCAAACCGGGCCCCGTGCCGGGGGCAGACGATGGCCCCTTCCTCCACCTCTCCCTCATGCAGGGGGCCGCCGTCGTGGGTGCAGAGGTCCTCGAGGGCGAAGACCTCCTCCCCGGTGTAGAGGAGGAGAATAGGCCTCCTGTGCTCAGGCCGCCGGATCACCAGGCGGCCGTCCTTGAACTCCTTGAGGTTAGCTACTGGGGTCCACATGGGAAAAGCATAAG
This sequence comes from Thermus aquaticus, assembly GCF_001280255.1. Taxonomy (NCBI): domain Bacteria; kingdom Thermotogati; phylum Deinococcota; class Deinococci; order Thermales; family Thermaceae; genus Thermus; species Thermus aquaticus. The sequence goes on from NZ_LHCI01000106.1 coordinate 722,931, forward strand.
GGGGAAGCCTTCGCTTCCCCCTTAGGACCTAGAGGCGGACCTTCTCCTCAATCACCGCCTCAATGTGGGCCCGGAGGGCCTTTAGGGGGATGCGAGTGAGGACGTCGGCCAGGTGGGCCTTCACCAGAAGCTCCTGGGCTAAGGCCCTGGGCAGGCCCCGGGACTGGAGGTAGAAGAGCTGCGTCTCGTCCACGGGGGCGGTGGTGGAGCCGTGGGTGCAGCGCACGTCGTTGGCCCCGATCTCCAGCTGGGGGATGGAGTCCACCCGGGCCGTGGGGGAGAGGATGAGGTTGCGGTTGGCCTGGTAGGCGTCCGTCTTCTGGGCTCCCCGCTCCAGGCGGATGAGGCCGGAAAAGACGGCCCGGGCCTCGTCCTTCACCGCTCCCTTATAGAGGAGGTCCGAGCGGGTGTGGTGCTCCACGTGGTGCTGGAGGGTGTAGTGGTCAAACTGCTGCCGCCCGTGGCCGAAGTAAAGGCCCAGCATCTCGCTTTCCGAGCCCGGGCCCAGAAGCTCCGAGGCCACCTCGCTGCGGGCGTAGGCCCCGCCCAGGTTCACCACCAGGTCGTTGAGGCCGGCGTCCCGTTCCAGGAGGGCCCGCTGGCGGTGGAAGTGCCACACACCGTCGCCGAAGGTCTCCACGTGGGCGTGGCGGAGCCTGGCCCCGGGCCTCAGGACCATCTCCGTGGCCGAGAGGTGAAGGGTAGGGGGGAGGTCCGGGGAGAGGTACTCCTCAATGTAGGCGGCCTTGGCGTTGTCCTCCAGGAAGAGGAGGCTCCGCCCCGCCGAGGCCTTACTCCCTTCCAGGAGCACCTTGAAGACCCCCACGGGCTTTTCCAGCTCTAGCCCGGCGGGCACGTAGAGGAAGGCCCCGTGGGTGAAGAAGGCCGAGTTCTGGGCGGCGAACTTGTCCTCGGTGAAGACCGCCTGGAAGAGGCTGGCCTCCACCTTCTCCGGGTGTAGGCGCATGGCCTCGGCCAGGGAGGTGAGAACGAGGCCCTGGGCCTTGAGCTCCTTCGGGACTTCGGCGTAGACCAGGTCGGGCCCCACGAAGACCAGGAAGGCGGCCACATCGGTCTTCTCCAGCCGCCGCTTCACGGCCTCGGGGAGGGTGTCCCGGGTGAGGGAAAGCCCCTTGGGGGCCTCCACGGGCCGGTCCAGGGGGGCCTCGGAGAGGTCGGTGTAGCGCCAGTTCTCGTCCTTCCTGCTGGGGTAGGGGAGGCGGGCGAAGGCCTCGAGGGCCTCAAGCCTCTTCTTCAACGCCCAGGCGGGCTCGCCCAGGGCCTGGGAGATGGCCTCCACTTGGGTCTTGTCCAGTACCTGCATCCTGCCTCCTTAGCCCACGGAGCCTTCCATCTCCAGCTCAATGAGGCGGTTCAGCTCCACGGCGTACTCCAGGGGGAGCTCCTTGGCGATGGGCTCAATGAAGCCCCGCACGATGAGGGCAGCCGCCTCGTCCTCCTTGAGGCCTCGAGTCTGGAGGTAGAAGATCTGCTCGTCGTTGATCTTGGAGACCGTGGCCTCGTGGCCCACGTGGGCGGTCTCCTCCTCAATCTCAATGTAGGGATAGGTGTCGGTGCGGCTTTCCGGGTCAATGAGGAGGGCGTCGCACTCCACGTTGGCCTTGGCGTGGCGCGCCCCCTCCATGACCTTCACCAGGCCCCTATAGCTCGCCCGCCCCTCCCCTTTGGAGATGCTCTTGGAGACGATGGTCCCCGAGGTGTGGGGGGCGGCCATGACGATCTTGGCCCCGGTGTCCTGGTGCTGGCCCGTCTTGGCGAAGGCGATGGAGAGGATCTCTGTGCGGGCCCCGGGCTCCAGGAGGTAGCTGGAGGGGTACTTCATGGTGACCTTGGAGCCCAGGTTGCCGTCCAGCCACTCGTGGTAGGCGTCCCCGTAGACCAAGGCCCGCTGGGTCACCAGGTTGTACATGTTGGTGGACCAGTTCTGGATGGTGGTGTAGCGGCTCTTGGCCCCCCGCTTCACCACGATCTCAATGACCCCGGTGTGGAGGCTTTCCGTGGAGTACATGGGGGCGGTGCACCCCTCAATGTAGTGCACCTCGGCCCCCTCGTCCACGATGATGAGGGTGCGCTCAAACTGGCCGAACTCCGGGGTGTTGACCCGGAAGTAGGCCTGCAGGGGGAGCTCCACCTTGACCCCCGGGGGCACGTAGACGAAGGAGCCCCCGGACCAGGCGGCGGAGTTCAGGGCGGCGAACTTGTTGTCCTCGGGGGGGACCACCTTGGCGAAGTACTCCCGGAAGAGGTCCTCGTACTTCTTCATCCCCTCCTCAATGGCCACGAAGATGACCCCCTGCCGCTCCAGCTCCTCCCTGACCCGGTGGTAGACCATCTCCGAGTCGTACTGGGCCCCCACCCCGGCCAGGACCTTCCGCTCCGCCTCGGGGATGCCCAAGCGCTCGTAGGTCTTCCGGATCTCTTCGGGGACCTCCTCCCAGCTCCTGGCGTCCCGCACCTCGGCGGGCTTCACGTAGTAGACCAGGTTGTCCAGGTCCAGGCCCGAGAGGTCGGGGCCCCAGGTGGGCATGGGCTTCTTCTGGAAGATCTCTAGGGCCCTAAGGCGGAACTTCAGCATCCACTCGGGCTCGCCCTTGTGGTAGCTGATGGCCTCAATGACCCGCCTGGAGAGGCCCCGCTCGGCCACGAAGACCGGCTTGACCTCGTCCACAAAGCCGTATTTGTACTCCTCTCCCAGCGTCCGGAGATCTACCTCGCTCATGCCCCCTCCTTGACCTTCTCCCTAAGCCACTCGTAACCCCTGGCCTCCAGCTCCAGGGCCAGCTCGGGGCCGCCCTCGGCCACCACGCGCCCGTCCATCATCACGTGTACCCGGTCGGGGACGATGTAGTTGAGAAGCCGCTGGTAGTGGGTGATGACCAGGGCGCCAAAGCCCGGTCCCCGCATGGCGTTCACCCCCCGGGCCACCACCTTCAGGGCGTCAATGTCCAGGCCGGAGTCGGTCTCGTCCAGGATGGCGTAGGTGGGCTCCAGGACCAGAAGCTGGAGGATCTCGTTCCGCTTCTTCTCCCCGCCGGAGAAGCCCTCGTTGAGGTAGCGGGAGAGGTAGCCCTCGTCCCAGTCCAGAAGCTCCAGGGCCTTCTTGACCTTGGTCCAGAACTCCGCCACCCCCACCTCCCGGCCCAGGCGGGCCTGGAGGGCCAGGCGGAGGAAGTTGGCCATGGTGACCCCGGGGACCTCCACCGGGTACTGGAAGGCCAGGAAGAGGCCCCTCCTGGCGCGCTCGTCGGGGGAGAGGTCCAGGATGCTCTCCCCGTCCAGGAGGATGTCCCCCTTTTCCACCTGGTACTCCGGGTCCCCGGCCAGGATCTTGCCCAGGGTGCTCTTGCCGGCCCCGTTGGGGCCCATGAGGGCGTGGACCTGGCCCTTGGGCACCACCAGGTTCACCCCCTTCAGGATCATCTCGCCGTCAATGGATGCCCAGAGGTCGCGGATTTCCAGCTGGTTCATGCTCTTGCCTCCTAATACCGGGTCCTCTTACTGCGACCCGTTCGCAGTTAGAGTATAGCCCACTACCCTTCAAAAGTATAGTGATTCAGTCGGGATTTGCCAGATGGAGGCCCAGGGCCTCGGGGAGGGCCAGGGGGCTTAGGGAAAGGCGCGCTTCCAGCTTGGGGCAGAAGCGGCCCAGGGCCCGGCCCAGCTGGAAGCGGAAGGCGGGGGGGAGGTCCTTGGCCCCTTCCAAAAGCTTCTGCCAGGCGGCCTCCTCCTCCCCCAGGCCCAAAAGGGCCAGGACCTCCACCGCCCGGGCCTGGGCCAGAAGACCGGGGTCTTCGAGGGGGGGCAGGGCCACGATCTGGGCCAGGGCCTCGCCGAAGCCCCCGCCCCGGGCCAGGACCTCGGCGTAGCCCAGGCGGGCCTGGGCCCGGAGGTAGGGGTTTTCCAGGGAGAGGAAAGGCTTTAAGAGGGCCTTCCCCTCCTCCGGGGGAAGGAGAAGGCTCAGGAGGCTCAGGGTGTCCAACCTGAGGGCGGTGTAGCGGTCCGTGGCCTCCTCGGGAATGGCGGTGAGGAGGTCTTTTAGGAGGCGCTTTGCCTGAGGGGCGGTGAGGCCTCCCAGGAAGGGGGGGCGGTAGGGCTGGCCCGCCTCCAGGAGAAGGTAGGTGGCCCCCAGGCGGAAGAGGGTGCGGAGGTGGCGGTAGCGGGCCTCCTTGGGCCTCTCCTTGGTGGTGCGGAAGTAAGCCTCGGCCCGGGCCAGAAGTTCCAAAGCGGCGAAGGGCCTGCCCCAGGCGGCCTGGAGGATGCCCCCTTCGCTTTCCACCCGGGCCCGGGTGAAGGGGTCCTCGGCCTCGGCCAGGGCCTTTTTCAGGGCCTCCGCCGCCTCTTCATAGCGGCCTAGGCGCCTCAGGAGGGTGGCGTAGCGGGCCCGCACCCGGGCCACCTCGTCCTTGGGGGCGCCGGCCTCTTCCAGGGCCTTTAGGCCCTCGGCCATGCGGGCTTGGGCCTCGAGGCGGCCCAGGCGCATGAGGAGGTCCCCCATCTGGTAGCGGGCCCGGCCCAGGAGGAGGGGGTCGTGCCCCACCTGGGAGAGGGCCTTTAGGGCTTCCTCGTACCGGCCCAGGTCCTTGGCCACCAGACCCCGCCAGAGCTGGACCCGGTCCTTCAGGAAGGGGGCCACGGACAGGCCCTCGGCCTCGGCCACGAAGCGGGCCGCCTTCTCGTAGTCCCCCTTCCAGCGCTCCACCGCCGCCATCACCAAAAGCCCCTCCGCCCGGGCGGTCTCGTCCAGGTGCTCCAGGTCCTTCTTGGGGGGAAGGAGCTCCTCGGCCTCCCGGTAAAGGGCGGCGTCCGCCCTGGCCTCCGCCGCCTTGATGCGGGCCCAGGTGCGCAGAGCGGGGTTTTCCGACCGGGAAAGGACCTTTAGGGCCTCCTCGGCCTCGGGGTGGGCGTACTGGCCCAAAACGGCCCGGTAGCGCACCACCACCCCGGCCAGGGCCTCCCGCTCCTCCTTGGGCCAGCCCTCCGCCTCCTCCCAGAGGCCGGGGAGCAGGGCCAGCCGGGCCGGGTCCTCCTCCAAAAGCTCCAGGAGCACCCGGCGCTCCCCCGCCTTGCGGGCGTGGTAGAGCTTGCGGAAGAGGTTTTCCCGGGGGAAGAGGTCCAGGGCCAGGCGGTGGAGGGCCCTGGGGGCCTCCTCCGGCAGGAGGCTCCTCAGGGCGGGGCGGACCAGGCCCTCCCCCACCCAGTCCAGAAGGGCCTTTTCCGCCTGGGAGAAGCGCTCTATGGGCTTGCCCAGGGCTTTTTCCAGAAGCTCCAGGGGGAAGGCGGGGTCGGCCTCGGGGCTGAAGGCGGCCAGGGCCTGGAGGAGAGGCCTCAGGGCGGGGTCGTCCTGGAGGGGGGTTTTGGGGTCGTGCTTGGCCGCTTCCAGGAGGACCAGGCGGGAAAGCTCCCCGAAGTTGCGCCCCGCCTGGTTGACCAGGGCCTCGAGGCGCTCCGGGGGCAGGTGGGGAAGCCTCTCCCGCACGAAGCGGCGGGCCTCCTCCCGGCTCGGGGGGGAGAGGGGCTGGTAGGGCAGGGTGGGCGGGGGCTCGGAAAGGGCGGCCAGGTAGGGGATGAAAAGGCGCTTCAAAAAGGGCTCCAGCCAGGCGGCGAGCCCTTTGCGGCTCCCGTCAGGCCCCCTTAAGGGGAGGCCTTCCAGGGTCCCCTCAGCCTCGGCCCGCAGGAGGAGGGGGCGGCCCTCCCGGTTCAGGGCCTGGGCCAGGAGGAGGAGGACCTCCTGCTGTAAGGCCCCCTGGAGGCCGTAGGGCTGGGTGGGGGAGAGCTGGGCCAAAAGGGCCCGCACCTCCTCCCCTACCCCCAGGGCCTCGCTCAGGGGGACCAGGGCCTGGGCCAGCTCCCCGCCCAGGTTGAGGAGGACGGGCTCCTTGCCCGGCAGGGCGGAGAGGGCCCGTCCCAGGGCGGAGAGGAGGACCCCCTTTCCCGTGGCGGGCCCCCCCCCCACCACCATCTGGGGCCTTTCCCCCGCCTCCAGCTCCTTGAGGAAGCGGCGGAAGATACGGCGCTTGTCCCGGCCCAGGGCCTTGCGGGCCGTCTCCAGGAAGAGCTCCGGGGGCGGGGGTGGGGGGGTGAGGCCCGCCTCCCGGTAGAGGTCAGCCAGGACGCCATAAAGCCTTTCCTTCTCCTCGGGGCTCCCCAGGTCCTTGTAAAGGATGTTGCGCACCGTCCCCGCCCGCCCGCCCCGTTCCGCCACCAGGGCCTCCAGCCAGCGCAAGGAGCCCTTCTTGCCCCGGTGGTCCCGGCCCCGGAGGTGGGGGCGGAGGTCCTCCAGGTAGCGTAGCCAGATGGTGGGGGCTTCCGTCATGGTGTACACACTATAAAAGAGGGCGTTTCCTTTTTCCACACCAAAAGGGCCCCCGCCTTAAGTGCCCCGGAAAAGCCCTTAGCCCCGGCTTGGGCGCTTCGTGTTGCGAAACCAAAGTGCCCACACTTAGGGTGGGAAAGCCCCCCGGGAACCCCGGGGGGCGAGGACAGAGCAACCTCAGTGGGCGGGCTCCTCGGTGAACTGGGCCTCCTCCGTGGAGCCCTTGAGGGCCAGGGTGGAGGCCTCGCCCTGGGTGAGGGCCAGGACCACCTCGTCAAAGTAGCCGGCCCCCACCTCCCGCTGGTGCTTCACGGCGGTGAAGCCCTGGGCCTGGGCCAGGAACTCCTTCTGCTGGAGCTCCACGAAGGCGGGCATGCCCCGGGCCTTGTAGCCCTTGGCCAGCTCCCAGATGTAGTAGTTGAGGGTGTGCCAGCCCGCCAGGGTGATGAACTGGAACTTGTAGCCCATCTCCCCCAGCTCCCGGTTGAACTTGGCGATGGTCTCGTCGTCCAGGAACTTCTTCCAGTTGAAGGAAGGGGAGAGGTTGTAGGCGAGGAGCTTGTCGGGGAACTCCCGCTTGACCGCTTCGGCGAACTTTCGGGCCTCCTCGAGGTCGGGCTTGGAGGTTTCCATCCAGAGGACGTCGGCGTAGGGGGCGTAGGCCAAGGCCCGGGCGATCCCCGCCTCAATCCCGTTCCTGAACCGGTAGAAGCCCTCGGGGGTGCGCTCGCCAGGGACGATGAAGGGCCTATCGCGCTCGTCTATGTCGCTGGTGATGAGGGTGGCGGCCTCGGCATCGGTGCGGGCGATGATGACCGTGGGCACGCCCATCACGTCCGCCGCGAGCCTGGCCGCCTGCAGGGTGCGGATGTGCTGGGCGGTGGGCACCAGCACCTTCCCCCCCAGGTGGCCGCACTTCTTCTCCGAGGCCAGCTGGTCCTCGTAGTGGATGCCGGCGGCCCCGGCCTCAATCATGGCCTTGGTGAGCTCAAAGACGTTCAGGGCCCCGCCGAAGCCCGCCTCGGCGTCGGCCACGATGGGCACGTACCAGTCCCGGGACACCTTGCCCTCGGAGCGCTCAATCATGTCGGCCCGCATGAGGGCGTTGTTGATGCGCTTCACGATCTGGGGCACGGAGTTGTAAGGGTAGAGGGACTGGTCGGGGTAGGTCTGCCAGGCCAGGTTGGCGTCGGCGGCCACCTGCCAGCCGGAGAGGTAGATGGCTTCCAGCCCGGCCCGCACCATCTGCACCGCCATGGCCCCGGTGTAGGCCCCGAAAGTGTGCACGTAGGGGCGCTCGTGGAGGAGCCGCCAGAGCTTCTCCGCCCCTCGCTTGGCCAGGGTGTGCTCCACCATGACGCTGGGCCTGAGGCGCACCACGTCCTCGGGCCGGTAGTCCCGCTTCACGCCTTTCCAGCGGGGGTTTTCCGCCCACTCCCGTCTCAGGGCCTCGGCCTCCTGCCGCATCTCGGGGGTCAGCACGCTTAAGGGTTCCATCGGACACCTCCCAGGCCCAGTCTGGGCCCTGGAGGCTTTCCGGTGTAGGGTGTAGCCCCCGAAGCTTCACACGGAAAAGCGGTGTGTTTTGTCCCAAGCTACACCAAATGGGGCCGCTTCCCGGAACTTTGTGGGGCCCCAGAAAAGCCCTTCCAAAGCCCCGATTTGGGCACTCCGTGTTGCGAAACCAAAGCGCGAGCCCTTAGCGCACCTCCTGGGCGGCGATGAGGAGGGGGTCCCAGACGGGGCTAAAGGGCGGGGCGTAGGCCAGGTCCAGGGCCAGGAGGTCCTCCACGGTCCCGCCCCTGGAAAGAAGGGCCGCCAGGGCGTCTACGCGCAGGGCTCCGTGGCCAAAGGCCACCACCGCGCCCCCGAGAAGCCTTTCCGTCCCCTCCTCGTAGACCAGCTCCACAAAGAGGGGCTGGCTTCCCGGGTAGTAGTGGGCGCCGTCCCGGCTCTTGATGAAGACCTTTTTGGCGGCGTAGCCCTCCTTCAGGGCGGCCTCCAGGGAAAGCCCCGTGGTGGCCACCGCCAGCCCAAAGGCCTTGAAGATGGCCGTCCCCGCCACCCCGTGGAAGCGGGCCTCCTTCCCGGCGATGACGGCGCCGGCCGTGCGGCCGTGCTTGTTGGCCACGTCCCCCAGGGGAAGCCAGTAGGGGCGCTTAAGGACCTGGTGGAAGCTCTCGGCCACGTCACCGGCGGCGTAGACCTCTTCCAGGTTGGTGCGCATCCTTTCGTCGGTGGCGATGGCCCCGGTGGGCCCCAGGGCCACGCCCATGGCCTGGGCTAACTCCACGTTGGGGCGGATGCCGGTGGCTATGAGGACCAAATCGGTGGGCACCACGCCTTCCGAGGTCTCCACCGCCTCCACCCGGCCGCTTCCCCTCAGGGCCGTCACACCCGGACTTCTCGTAGACCACCACTTCCAGCTCGGGGTTTTCCCGCTTGGCCTTGGCGGCGGCGGAGGCCCCGCCCGCCACCCCACCCACCACCACCACCACGCGCTTGCCCATGGGGGGTATTGTGCCACAGGACCCCTGGGCCAGATGTCCCCGGTGGAGCTTTACCGCTCCCTGGGGTACGAGTTGCGCTTCCGCTTTGGGGCCATGAACCGCCCCACCCCCAGGCGGATAAGCTGCAACGGGAACCGGGATAGGGCCCTAGAGGTGCTGGCCCTGAGGAACCTCTAGGATCTCCTCCCGCAGGAGCCTGCCCCCCTTGAGGTAGAGGATCCGCTCCGCCCTTTGCGCCAGCTCCAGGTCGTGGGTGACCAGGATCAGGGTGCGGGCCTTCCCCTGGGCGAAGAGGAGGGCGGCTACCTGCTCCCGGCTCTCGGCGTCCAGGTTGCCCGTGGGCTCGTCGGCGAAGAGGATCCCGGGGTCCAGGGCCAGGGCCCGGGCCAGGGCCACCCTTTGCTGCTCCCCGCCCGAGAGGCGGTGGGGCAGGTGGTGGAGGCGGTGGGCCAGGCCCACCTGTTCCAAAAGCTCCGCTGCCCGCTTCAGGCGCTTCCCCCGGGGCCAGCCCGAGAGGAGGAGGGGAAAGGCCACGTTCTCCAGGGCGGTGAGGGTGGGGATCAGGTTCCACTGCTGGAAAACGAAGCCCATGTGCCTGAGGCGCACCCCCGCCCGCTCGTCCTCGGAGAGGCGGTGGAGGGGGGTTTCGTCCAGGAAGACCCCGCCCTCCGTGGGCAGGTCAAAGCCGGCGAGGAGGTTTAAAAGGGTGGTCTTTCCGCTTCCCGAAGGCCCCACCACCGCCGTGGCCCCCTTGGGGAAGGCGTAGGTGAAGCCCTCCAGGGCCACCACCTCCTTATCTCCCTGCCGGTAGCGCTTGGTGAGGTTCTCGGCCCTTAGCATCACACCCTCCCCAAAGCTTCCACCACGGGGATGCGGCTCGCGTTGTAGGCGGGAAGGAGGCCCGCCGTGAGGCCCAGGAGGAGGGCTATGCCCAGGGCGAAGAGGGAAAGCCTTGCGGTGACGGCGGAAAGGGCCAGGCCCACCTGGTCCAGGGTGTAGAGGTTGATGGCCGAGGAGGCCAGGCTCCCCACCCCAAGGCCCAGAAGGCCCCCCATGAGGGCCAGGAGGAGGGCCTCGAGGAGCACCAGGCGGAAGATGAAGCCCCGCCTAGCCCCCAGAGCCCGCATGACGCCAAACTCACGGATGCGCTCGTAGACGGACATCATCACGGTGTTGGCCACCAGGAGGCCGCCCACGGTGAGGGCCACCAGGCTGATGCCGAAGCGCACCAGGTCGCTGATGCGCAAGGCCCGCTCGGCGAAGCGCATGACCTCGCTCGTGGTCTGGGCCTTCACTCCGGGTACCGCCCTTTCCAGGGCCCGGGCCACCTCCTCCGCCTTCTGCCCCGGGTTCAGGGCTACCAGAACCGCGCTGAAGTTCCTGGTGCCCAGGACCTCCTGCAACACGGGAAGGGGGACGAAGATGAGGTTGTCGGCCAGGCCCCCGGCCTCTTCCAGGATGCCCTCCACCTTCAGGGTAACCTTGGGGGAAAGCCGCAGGGAGCTTCCCAGGGAAAGCCCGTTCCGCTTGGCGATCCTGCCGCCCACCACCGCCCCCTTCTCCGAGGGGAGAAGCCGGCCTTCCCTAGCCTTCACCCCCGGGTAGAGGAGGTCCGGGGCCACGCCCGGGGGCAGGCCCTGGAAGAAGAAGCTGGTGTTGGGGTCAAAGCCCCCCCGGGTGAGAAGGAGCGTGGGGATGACCGCCCGCACCCCCAGGGCCTTCCCCGCCTGGGAAAGGGCCTGGAAGGTCTCCGGGGTGATCTCCGGCGAAGGGGAGAAGCCGAAGCCTTCCGTGCCCTCGGGCACCACCTGGATGGCGGGGCCCACCCGGGAAAGCTCCTGAAAAAGGGCCCGCCTCAGGCCCTCGCCGAAGGAAAGGAAGAGGACCATGCTGCTGGTGGCCACCAGGACCCCCAGGAGGGTGAGGAGGCTCCGCACGGGGCGGGCCATGAGGTTGCGCAGGACGAGGGCAAAGACCTCCACCCCCCAAGCTTACCCCGGGAGGCGGGGAGGGGCGTGGCCCAGGCTACAGGAGGCGTTCCACGAAGCGGGTGTCCATCGCCTCCAGGAACTCCTGGGGCCTCACCTTTTGCCGTTCAGGATGCTCGTAGTAGGCCTTCTCCGCCTCCTCAAAGCGCTCGTGGGCCACGAACCAGAGGAACTCCCGCTCCGAGAGCCAGTAGGCCCCGAGGACTTGGAAGCCCAGGGCCTGGCGCAGGGGGACGATGGTCTTTAGGAAGACCTCCTGAAAGGCCTCCCTGGCCCCCTCCTTCAGGGTGTAGCGGCGCATCTGGACCTTCATGGGTCCAGTTTAAGAGGCTGTCGTAAAAGGGTGGTATCCTTGAAGGGTGCCTCTTAGACGATGTTACCCCAGCGACCTAACCGACGAGGAGTGGGGCCTCCTGGAGCCCCTCATCCCCGCCCCCAAGCCCGGCGGCCGGCCCGCCAAGGTGTCCAGAAGAGAGATCATGAACGCCATCCTTTACGTCCTGAAGAACGGCATTCCCTGGCGAGCCATGCCCCATGACCTGCCCCACTGGTCCACCGTCTACCACTACTTTCGCCAGTGGCAGAAGGAGGGGGTGTGGGAGAAAGCGGTGCAAGCCCTGGTCCGCCGGGACCGGGAGCGAGAAGGGAGACCCGCTTCCCCCAGCGCCCTGGTCATGGACAGTCAGTCGGTGGTCACGAGCGAAGCTCGTACCTTGCAAACGACGGAAAAAGGGGGCCCCGGGGAAACGATGGGGCGAAAAAGGTCAAAGGGAGAAAGCGCCAGATCCTAACGGACACGGGGGGCCGCCTCCTGAAGGTCTTTGTCCACCCGGCCAATGAGCATGACAAGTGGGGTGGGCGGGCCTTGCTGGCGGGGATGGACCTCTCCTTGTGGCCACGGGTGCGGAAGCTTTTCGTGGACTGGGGGTACCGGGGCCTCAAGGAGACGGCTTCTTCCCTGGGTTTGGAGCTGGAGGTGGTGGCCCGTCCCTACGCGGGGGTACGGGGGGTCTGGGTGCGGGAGGGGGCGGAGGTGCCGGAGATTCCGCGGGAGCGTGGGTTCAAGCCTTTACCTAAGAGGTGGGTGGTGGAGAGGACCTTTGCCTGGCTGGGGCGGAACCGGCGTCTTGCCAAGGACTATGAGGAGAACCCTCGGGTAAGCGAGGCCTGGGTCTATCTGGGCATGCTACGATTGTTGGTGAAGCGGCTAGCCAGGGCCGCGTAACTGCCCCTGGAGGACTTTTACGACAGCCTCTAAGGGAATGGCCTCCCCACGCCCGGGCGGCCAGAGCCTATAATCAAAGCCATGCGCACGGCGGAGATCCGCGAGAAGTACCTTTCCTTCTTTGAGAGCAAGGGCCACCTGCGCCTGCCCTCCTTTAGCCTCATCCCCGAGAACGACCCTTCCCTCCTCTTTACCTCGGCGGGCATGGCCCCCTTAAAGCCCTACTTCCTGGGGGCCAAGCCCATCTTCGGGGGCCGGGAGTGGCGCAGGATCACCACCTGCCAGAAGTGCCTCCGGGTGGGGGACATTGAGAACGTGGGCCGCACGGGGCGCCACAACACCTTCTTTGAGATGCTGGGCAACTTCTCCTTTGGGGACTACTTCAAGAAGGAGGCCATCCTCTGGGCCTGGGAATTTTTGACCGAGCACCTCAAGCTGGACCCCGAGTGCCTCTGGGTCACGGTCTACGAGGACGACGACGAGGCCTACGCCATCTGGCGGGACCTGGTGGGGGTGCCCGAGGAGAAGATCGGCCGCTTCGGCGAGGACGAGAACTACTGGCCGGGCGGGGCCATCACCCACGGGCCCAACGGGCCTAGTGGCCCTTGCTCGGAGATCTTCTACGACCGTGGGCCCGCCTTCGGCACCCCCGACGAGACCGGCCCCAACACCGGGAGCGGGGACCGGTTCGTGGAGATCTGGAACCTGGTCTTCACCCAGTACGACCGCCAGGGGCCCATCCCCGGCCCCGGGATCCTGAAGCCCCTGCCCCAGAAGAACATTGACACCGGCATGGGCCTTTACCGGGTGGCCGCCATCCTCCAGGACGTGGAGGACTTCTACCGCACGGACACCTTCTACCCCATCATTGAGCGGGTAGCCCTCTTGAGCGGCAGGCCTTACCTGGGCAAGGAGAGCGTGAGCCACCGGGTGATCGCCGACCACGTCCGGGCGGTGGTGGCGGCCTTAGCGGACGGGGTTACCTTCTCCAACACCGGGAGGGGGTACGTGATCCGCCGCCTCCTGAGGCGGGCTTTGCGCCACGGCTACCTCCTGGGCCTCGCCGAGCCCTTCCTCCACCGGCTGGCCCCGGTGGTGGCGGAGCTCCTTGGGGACTTCTACCCGGAGATGCGGGAGAACCTACAGGCGGTGGAGAAGCAGATCCGCCTCGAGGAGGAGCGCTTCCTGGAGACCCTGGAGGGGGGCCTGAGGCGGCTTGACGCCCTCCTCTCCGGCCTGAAGCCCGGGGAGGTCCTCCCGGGGCAGGAGGCCTTCCGCCTCTACGACACCTACGGCTTCCCCCTGGACCTCACGGTGGAGATCGCCGCCGAGAGGGGCTATGGCGTGGACACCGAGGGCTTTAAGCGGGCCATGGAGGAGCAACAGGAGCGCTCTCGGGCGGCCATGGCCTTTGAGCGGGAGATCTTCAAGCGAAGCGCCCAGGTCCTGGAGGAGCTCTACGCCGAGCGGGGGGCCACCGAGTTTCTGGGCTACGGCACCCTCGAGGCCGAGGCCCAGGTCCTGGCCCTTCTGGCGGGGGACGAGAGCCTCCCCGAGGCCGGCCCCGGCACCGAGGTCCAGGTGGTCCTGGACCGGACCCCCTTCTACGCCGAAGGGGGCGGGCAGATCGGGGACTTCGGCCTTCTGGAGTGGCCCGGGGGCCGGGCCCGGGTGGAGACCACCCTGAAGACCGAGCGGGGCATCTTCCTCCACCGGGCGCGGGTGGAGGAGGGGGTGCTTAGGGTGGGGGAGAGGGTGAGGGCGGTGGTGGACCCCAGGCGCCGGGACACCGAGCGGAACCACACCGCCACCCACCTCCTCCACGCCGCCCTGAGGGCCGTTCTGGGCCCCCACGTGCGCCAGGCGGGGAGCCTGGTGGCCCCGGACCGCCTGCGCTTTGACTTCACCCACCCCGAGCCCCTCAAAGGGGAGGAGCTTGAGCGCATAGAGCTTCTGGTGAACCGCTGGATCATGGCGGACTTCCCCGTCACCTGGCGCTACCTGCCCCTGGAGGAGGCCAAGAAGGAGGGGGCCATGGCCCTCTTCGGCGAGAAGTACGGGGAGGTGGTGCGGGTGGTGCGGGTGGAGGGGAGCCCCGTGCCGGGCCTCGAGTCCAAGGAGCTCTGCGGGGGCACCCACGTGCGGAGGACCGGGGAGATCGGGGCCTTCCTCATAAGAAGCGAGGAGGCGGTCTCCGCCGGGGTGCGCCGCATAGAGGCCGTCACCGGGGAAGGGGCCATCCGCTTCGCCCGGGGGGCGCTCTCCCGCCTGAAGGCCCTGGCGGAAAGGCTGGAGGTGGGGGAGGCCGCCTTGGAGGAGCGCCTGGAGAAGCTTCTCGCCGAGCTCAAGGCCCGGGAGAAGGAGGTGGAAAGCCTCAAGGCCCGGCTGGTCCAGGCCGCTTTGGGTGGGGGCGGGGTCGCCCTGGAGGAGAAGGGAGGGCTCAGGTGGGCCGCTTTGGAGCTTCCCGGCCTGGACATGGCCGCGCTTCGCCAGGCCGCCGACGACCTGGTGAACCGGGGGGCCGACGTGGCCCTGGTCCTCTCCGGGGGGCAGGCGGTTCTGAAGCTCTCCAAAGGGGCCCAGGAGCGGGGCCTCGAGGCGGGAAGCCTCTTCCAGGCCCTCACCCAGCGGGCCGGGGGGCGGGGCGGGGGCAAGGGGGCCCTGGCCCAGGGCGGGGGCCTGGACCCCGAGCGGGCCAAGGCGGCCCTGCCCGGGCTCCTCCCGTAGAATAGGGGCATGGTCCTCCTAAGCTTTCTGGCGGTGGCCCTTTCCTGGGCCCTCTTCGCCCTCACCTTCGGCCGCTATAGGCTCCGGCCCTCCCCCCACAACGCCTTCTACGCCCTGGGCCTCCTCTTCTTCGCCCTGGCGGTTTCGGCGGAGCTCCTGGCCCGGCTCCAGGGGGCCTGGAGCCCCTTCCTCTACCGCCTCTGGTACTTTACCGGGGCCATGCACGGGGTGACCTTCTTGGGCCTAGGGAGCCTGGCCCTCCTGAACCCCAAGGTGGCCAGGGGGCTTTTCGCCCTCCTGGTCCCCTTCGTCCTCTTCGGCCTTTACCTGGTGGCCACGGCTCCTTTGGACCTGGCCCGGCTCCCCGAGCCCTACACCCCTTCCGGGGCCGCCTTCCCGCCCCCAAGCCTCACCTCCCCCAGGCTCTGGACCATCCCCTTCAACCTCTTGGGCACCCTCCTCATGGCGGGGGTGGCCCTTTACACCACCCTGCTCTTCTGGAAGAAGAACCCTCTGAGGGCCCAGGGCACGGCCCTCATCTTCCTGGCCGCCCTGGTTTTGGCCTCCACCAGCACCCTGAACCGCTTGGGCGTGGTGGGCCTCGAGGAGGCGGGGCGGGCCTTTGGGGTGGCCCTCCTCTACTTGGGGGTGGTCCTGGCGGACCGAAGCGTGCGCTATGCGGCTGGGCGCCCTTGACGTGGGGGAGGCCAGGATCGGCCTGGCCGTGGGGGAGGAGGGCCTGCCCTTCGCCTTCGGCCGGGGGTACCTGGTGCGCCGGAGCCTGGAGGAGGACGTGGAGGCCCTTCTGGACTTCGTGCGCCGGGAGGGCCTCGCCAAGCTCATCGTGGGCCTTCCCCTCCGCACCGATCTCAAGGAGAGCGCCCAGGCTAAGAGGGTCCTCCCCCTGGTGGAGGCCCTGAGGGCCCGGGGGGTGGAGGTGGAGCTTTGGGACGAGCGCTACACCACCAAGGCGGCCATGGCCCGGCTCCGCCACGCCCCCAGGCGGGTGCGGGAGGATAAGGGGAAGCTGGACGAGATGAGCGCCGTGGTCCTTCTGGAGGGGTACCTTGCCCGAGGGGTCTAGAACCTGGCTCTGGCGGGGGGTCCTGGCCCTCTTCGTCACCTTCGCCCTCCTCCTCCTCTACGCCCTCTGGCTCATGGGCCCCACGGGGAAGGAGGCCATGGTGCGCATCCCCCGGGGGGCCAGGGGGGTGGAGGCGGCCCGGGTCCTGGAGGAGGCGGGGCTTGTGCGCTCGGGACCCCTCTTCGCCGCCTACCTGCGCTTTTCCGGCCGGGAGCGGCGCCTCGTTCCCGGGGTCTACCGCCTCCAGGGGGACGGGGCCTTCCGCCTGGCCCGGGCCCTCACCGGGGGGGAGAAGCCCCTCACCGTGACCCTCACCTTCCCCGAGGGGCAGCGGGCGGTGGACTACGCCGAGAGGCTCTCCCAGGCGGGGCTGGACGGGGAAGGGTTTTTGCGCCTGGCCCAGGACCCCGGCGCCCTGAAGCCCCCCTACGTGGAGGCGAAGGGCCTCGAGGGCTACCTCTTCCCCGCCACCTACACCTTTGACCTCCTGGCCACCCCCGAGGAGGTGGTGCGGGCCATGCTGCGCCGCTTTGAGGCCGAGCTCACCCCCCCGGTGAGGCGGCTCCTAGAGGAGCGGCACCTGTCGGTCCACGCCTGGGTCACCCTGGCCTCCATCGTCCAGGTGGAGGCGGGGAGCGAGGCGGAGATGCCCAAGATCGCCGGGGTCTTCCTGAACCGCCTGGAGCGGGGCATGCCCCTCCAGGCCGACCCCACCGTGGCCTACGCCCTGGGCAAGAGCCTTCCCGAGCTTTCCCGAAGGGCGGGGGACTTCGCCGTGGACTCCCCCTACAACACCTACCGCTACCGGGGCCTGCCCCCGGGGCCCATCGCCAACCCCGGGCGGGCCGCATTGCTGGCGGTGCTGAACCCCGTGCGCACCGACGAAAAGGGGCGGCCCTACCTCTACTTCTTCCACGCCAAGGGCAGGCTTTTCCTGAACGCCGACTTTGAGGGGCACCTGAAGGAGTTGGCCCGCCACCGCTACTCCTCCCCGTGACGGAGGAGCTTGAGCTGGGCGTAGGCGAAGAGGAGGGTGAGGAGGAGGATGACCACGGTCACCGCCGCGGCGTAGCCCAGGCGGAAGTTCTCAAAGCCCGTCTCATAGAGGTAGTAGCCCAGGACCCGGGTGGCCCCGTAGGGCCCGCCCCGGGTCAGGAGGAAGACGGCGGCATAGGACTGGAGGGAAAGGATGGTGCCCACCACGACCAAAAAGGCCACCGCCGGCCGCATGAGGGGCAGGACCACGTGGCGGAAGGCCTCCCACGGCCCCGCCCCGTCCACGTAGGCGGCCTCGAGAAGGGTCTTGGGGATGGCCTTGAGCCGGGCCGAGGCCACCAGGACCCCGTAGCCCAGGTGCCGCCACAGGGTGAAGAGGACCACCATGACCAGGGCCCAGAAGCCCTCCCGGTCCCAGGGGGGGATGGGGAGGAACTGGGCTAGGGCCCCGTATTCCGGGGTGAAGAGGGTGTACCAGGAAAGCGTGGCCCCGCCCAGGGTCACCAGGCCGGGGAGGAAGAGGAGGCTTTTGGCGAAGCGCTCGTAAGGGGCCCCTTCCAGGGCCACGGCCAGGGCCAGGGAGAGGCCCACGAAGAGGGGCAGGGCCAGGGCCATGAACTTGAGGGTGACCCAGAGGCTTCCCCAAAAGGCCGGGTCCTGGAGGAGGTCCCGGTAGTTCCTGAGGCCCACCGGCTTGGGCTCGGAGAGGCCGGACCAGTCCCAGGTGGAGAAGCGGAGGACGTCCAGAAAGGGGTAAAGGACGAAGACCCCCAGGGTGAGGAGGGCGGGGAGGGAGAAGAGGACCAGGGGGAGCTTCTTCACCGGGCTAGAAAAGGTAGAGGAGGGCGAGGAGGAAGGGGTAGCGGTCCGAGGTGGAGACCTCGAGGGCCAAAGGCTCCAGGTAGAGCCGTAAGCCCGCTCCCCAGGCCAGGTGGAAGCCCCCCTGGTACCCGAGGCCGAGGCCCAGGGAAAGGGCCCCGCCCGGCAGCTCCACGCTCGCCAGAGGGCCCAGGTGGACCCCAAAGGGGTAGCGGAGGTCCAGGCCCAGGCCCAAGGAGGCGTAGAGGTCGGCGATGACGAGCCCGGGGAAGAGGTTGGCCTTGAGGAGGGCGTAGACCTCCGGGTTTTGGGAGAGGAGGACCTGGGCGTCCAGGCCGGTGTCTATCCCCAGGGGGCTAAAGGGCAGGACCAGGCTCCCCTGCAGGTAGAAGCCCTTATCGGGAGCGTAGCCAAAGCCGGCGGTGTTCTCCGGGTAGGCTGGGGCCTGGGCCAGGGCCAGGCCGAGGAGGAGGCCAAGGGTGGCAAGAAGGCGCTTCATGGGGGGCATCATACCAAACCCCCGGGGTGCAACCCCGGGGGCTAATGCAGGGTACCCCGCTACCTGCAGGGGGAAACTTCCAGGTTCTGGATGAGGTAGGTTTCCAGGGACATGGTCTGCCCGCCGGCGAAGGTGAGGGTGAGGTTCTCTCCGGGCACGCAGTTGCCGTTGGCGTCGTCCAGAACGCCAGCGAAGGTGACGGTCTTACCGTCTATCGTCAGGTAGCCGTTTTGAACGGTAATGGCTCCGGTGTTCTCGTTCCAGTCCGTGATCTTGAAGTAGAGGCGGGCGGCGTGGTTCCGGGTATCCAGCTTGACGTCCACCTCACCGGAGGAAGCGTTGAACTTCTCCAGCAGACTGCCGCAGGTCCCCGGGGTGCTGGAGCCGTTGATCTGGATGAATCCCTTGGTGTGGAGGTCGGCGTCATTGCCCTGGGTGAGGAGGCTGAGGTTCCAAACCAGCTTGAGCTGGGAAGCGCTGGTGGTCAGGCTGAGAGATGGCAGGTCCACCAGACGCCCCGTGCCAACTGGCCGCTGGAGGAATCCCGTCAAGGAAAGGTTCCCGGGCTCCGTCAGGTACTTGCCGCTCACGCAGGTGCTCGGGCGCCAGGTGGCCTGGAAGGTGGCCTCACCTTCCTTGGTGCCGTCTTCCTTAAGGTCCAGGCTCCCGAAGGCCTTGGTGGGCATCTCCTGCAGGTACTGGCCCTGCGTATCGGAGGGATTGTGCACGTATACCGTGGGCGAAGAAGCCCCCTTGGAGGAGTAGTCCCAGTCCGCGAAAAGTTTGTTCCAGGTGCCGTCAGCCTTCTGGAAGCGCATCTCCAAGTCGTTGCTCGAGCCCACCTGGGTGCAGCCGCTGTTGTAGGGGCACTCAAATCTGCCTCTAGGCAGAGTCTGAACCCCTTGGGGCAGGATGCCGCCTAGAAGCTCCTGAGCACGGGGAAGAGGTTGCTTCAGGTAGGCCAGAGGGTCAAGGCGCTGCTCCAAGGTTTGGAGACCTTGGCTGAGCGGCGTGGACTGATCAGAGATGAAGCCTTGTACTTGTAGGAGCCCTTGCAGCTCTTGGTTGAGCTGGGACAGAGTGTTTTGGATCAGGACTTTACCCACATCTCCGTTTCGTGGTAAATCTCCCCTTGCGGGCGCAGCCCGTATCTGGTACCGGGGGTGATCCATGGACATGCTCAAGGTGGCCGAGGCCAGGCTCCAGGAGTTCACGGGCCGTTTTGCGAGCGTTTTCCCCCGATAAGCGCCTCCACCGACGGTTTGAAGAGGTGGTGCGGGGCGCCTTGGCCGCAGGCTCAGCCCGGGTGAGCGAGATGGTGGCCTCGCTCCCTTCTCCCCTCCAGAACCGCTTCCACCAGGCCAAAGCCCTTTACCCGGGCCCTGGAGGGGATAGCCCGGGTGGGGAAGGATAGGCGGCCCGGGTACGAGCTCCTCACCGCCCTGGGGTTGGACCCCGCGGGGCGGCTGGCCCTGGGGTACGCCC
>NZ_LHCI01000106.1:743867-799314 GCF_001280255.1 Thermus aquaticus
TTGGGAAGTTGAGCGGTTGGGGGATCCGTTCAAGGGGTTTCTTTTGCAGCTCGGGGGCAAGCTGGGGCTGCCCAGCGAGAGGGATGGTCCGTACCTGCTCCTGAGGGGCCTGGTTCGCCTGCTCAACTATGAAGTCACCCAAGAACTCTTGAAGCAGGCTAAGGGAGGGCGAGGAAGGAGTTTTGGGTAAAGCCCTGTTGGATATCTTGACCAACATTCTGAAGGGCAGTGCTGAGCTCGCTGGGTGTGGTGTTGCTTTGAGGCGGGGCTGGTGTCTGTGAGCAGGCGGTCAACAAGAAAAGCAAGCTGGCTCCCAAAAAACCTTGCCACAGCTTCATTTGCTATCACCTCCCTCTGCAAGGGTAGGGAAAAACCAGTAAAATGTCAAGGTGCGCGTGGCTTTTTCCCTGGAGTTCCAAGAGGGCTTGGTGTCCCTGAAGACCCAGCCCCTCCTCATCCTGGTGGGCCTCACAGGGGTGGGGAAGAGCACCCTGGTGGAGGCCCTGGGCTTGCCCAGGCTTCCCGACCGGCGGGAGCTGGTGGACCTCTACGTCCTTCCCCGCTACGGGGCCAAACCCCCCATCCCCCGGGAGGAGCGCTTCCGCCTCACCCGGCGCTTCCGGGAGGAGTTTCCCGGGGGCGTGGCCGAGGTCCTCGCCCGGGGGTTTGTGCCTCCCGCCCCCCTCCTCCTCTTTGACGGCCTCAGGGGGGAGGAGGAGGTGGCCTACGCCCTGGAGCACCTGCCCAAGGCCCTTTTTGTCGTCCTCCACGCCCGGGAGATCACCCGCTTAAAGCGCCTCCTCGCCCGCCAGGACGCCTTTGACCGGGTGGCCCTCTCTCCCTTGGAGGCGGAGAAGCTAAAGGAGCTGGCCCAGGGCGTCCTCGCCCCGGAGGAGCTGGCGGAGGCCTTAGCCCTGGCCCCGGCGGAGGAGGTTCTGGCCAAGCTGAAGATCGTGGCCGAGGAGAAGAGGAACTACGACCCGGAAGGCCCCCTGCGCCTCCTAAGGGACCACCCCAGGGCCCTGGTCCTGGACACCGAGGCCCTGGACCCCCTGGCCGAGGCCCAGGCGGTGCGGGCCTTCCTGGAGGCCAAGGGCCTTTTCGCCCAGTAAGCCTGGTCTGAGCCCTGGGTGCGCCCTCTTGGGGCCCCCGCCTTGGCCCTGGCCGCGGCGGGGTACTTAGAATGGGCCTCATGGCGACCGTCAAAGACCTGCGCCTCATGCCCTTCCGCATCCCCCTGAAGGCCCCCCTTCGCTGGGGGAAGGCCTCGGAGCTTTCTGCTTTGGAGCACGCCCTGCTTGAGGTGGAGCTTTCCGACGGCTCCCTGGGCCGGGCCGAGGTGGCCATCCGCCCCACCATCTACGGGGAGACCCTGGGAAGCGTGGAGGCGGGGCTGGCCTACCTGAGGCCAAGGCTTTTGGGCCTCGAGGCCGACGACCAAGAGGCCATCCGCGCCGTGCTGGAGGCCTTCCCCTGCAACCACGCCCTGAAGGGGGCCCTGGACCTGGCCCTCTGGGAGGCCTGGGCCAGGAGCGAGGGGGAGGAGCTCCACCAGGTCCTGAAGCCCGCCAAACACCGGGTGCGGGTGGCCTACATCCTGGGCCTGGCCTCGGAGGAGGAGATGCTTTCGGACGCCCGCATGGCCTACGGGGCCGGGGTCAGGGTCTTCAAGGTCAAGGTGGGCCGGGACCTGGAGGGGGACACCAGAAAGATCGCCCGCCTCAAGGAGGCCTTCCCCGAGGTGGACCTCTACGCCGACGCCAACGAGAGCCTGACCCCCAAGGAGGCCGAGGTCTACCTGACGGCCTGGAAGGCGCTGGGCCTCCGCTACGTGGAGGAGCCCCTGCCCATAGAGGAGGTGGAGGCGAGAAGGGCCCTTCGGGCCAAGGGCATCCTCCCTCTCATCGCCGACGACAGCGCCATGACCCCCAAGGACCTCAGGCGGGAGCTGGTCCTGGACACTTTTGACATCCTGAACCTCAAGCCCGCCCGCAGCGGGGCCACCTGGACCCTGGAGATGCTCTCCCTGGCCCGGGAGAAGGGCAAGCGGGCCATGGTGGGAAGCCAGGCCCAGAGCAGCTTCGGGGCCTACCAGTCCGCCCTCCTGGCCTTCCAGCAGGGGGTCACCGAGCCCAACGAGCTGGCCTTCCACCTGAAGGCGGAAGGCGGCTTCCTGGACTTCCCCGCCTTCCGGGAGGGGTGGCTCTACTGGGAGGACCTCATAGAGGCCCGCTTTGACGAGGAGGCCTTCCGCCGCTACGCCCTATAGGAGGGGCAGGGCTTCCCAAAAGTCCCGCAAGACCCCCCTGGCCCCCGCGGCCAGGAGGGCCTCCTGGGGGTGCCCGGTGAGGAGGGCGTAGGTGGGAAGGCCCGCCCCCACGGCGCTCTTCACCCCGGAAGGGGAGTCCTCAAAGGCCAGGGCCTCTTCGGGGGCCACCCCGAGGCGCTTCAGGGCCACCTGGTAGGGGAGGGGGTCGGGCTTGCCCCGGCCCACCTCCTCCGCCAGGACGAGGAGGGGCGGGTCCAGCCCCAAGGCGCCCAGCACGTGGCGGGCGTTTTCCTTGGGGGCGTTGGTGACCACGCCCCAGCGTAGCCCCTTCTTCTGGATTAGATCCAGGAGCTCTAGGAGGCCGGGGGTGGGCTTCAGGTCCTTGGCCAGATCCCGGAAGCGGGCCTCCTTGGCCTCTATGAGCCTCCTGGCCTCCTCTCCTTCCAGGGAGAGGAGGTCCTGGACGATCTCGGGGTTCAGGCGGCCCGAGATGCGCTTTCGGTAAAACCCGAGGTCCACCTCGAGGCCATAAGGGCGCAGGGCCTCCCGCCAGGCGAGGAGGTGGAGGGGGTCGGTGTCGGCTAGGGTGCCGTCCAGGTCAAAGAGGAGGGCCTTAACCATCTCCCAACCCCCGCAGAAGCAGAAAAAGCCCTAGGGCCAGGGCCAAAAGCCCCAGGGGGATGCCCGGAAGGGGTAGGAGGGCGAAGAGGGCGGGGATCAGGGTGCTTCCCGCCGCCCCGGCGTAGAGGAGCCCTCCCAGGGCCCGGTGGCCGAAGCGGGCCTGGACTAAGGCGAAGAGGGTGGAAAAAAGGGGGCCCAGGAAGAAGCCTGCCAAGGGGAAGAGGAGGGCGGTGGGGGGAAAGAGGTTAAGGAGAAGGAGGAGAAGGACCCCTAGGAGGAGGCCGCGCAGGGCGGCCAGGGGTCTTTCCGCCACCGGCCTGGCCAAAAACAACCTCCCCAGGGCCAGGAAGAGCCAGTAAAGGGAGAGGAGCAGGCCTCCAGTGGCGGTGGCGTGGCCCAGGCGCTCCAGCCACACCCGGTTCCAGGTGGCCAAGGCCCCCTCGAGGCCCGTGTAAAGGCCCACGGCCAGCAAAAAGGGCAGAAGCCCCCGGGCCTCCCCCCTGGCCAGGCTCCTCACCGGAGGGGCGCCATAGACCAGGAGGCCCGCCAGAAGGGCCATGAGGGCCGAAAGGAGAAGGAGGGCCCGGTAGGGCATCAGGGTGAGGGCCAGGGGGGTGAAGACCGCCCCCAGGCCGAAGCCCACGTTGACCCGGTTCAGGAGCTCCACCCGCCTTTCGGGGTAGAGGTCCCCCACCAGGCTGTTGCCGTGGACGTTCATGACCCCCTCGGCCAGGCCCATGAGGAAGGCCATGGCCACCACCCAGGGAAAGCTTGGGGCCAGGGCCACCCCCGTGAGGGCCAGGGCCAGGAGGAAGAGGGCCAGAGGAAAGAGGGGGTGGCGCCTTTCCCCCTGGGCCAGGCGGATGCCCAGGAGAAGCCCCAGGAGGAGGCTTGTGAAGAACCAGGAGACCTCCTTGCCCACGGCAAAGGCCTCCCGCCAGTGGGGGAGGGCGGCCCCCGGCAGGGCCACGACCACGCCCACCAGGAAGAGGGAGAGAAAGGCCCCCAGGAAAAAGCGCACGTCCGCCATTCTCCCCCCGTCTGACCCTTTGGTCAATAATGGGGGTATGGAGGAGGCCCTGAGGATGGCCCTGAGGGGGGAAGGGTTCTTCGCCTTCCCCGGCCTGCTTCTCCTCAAGGGGCCGGACGCCTTCAGCTTTCTCCAGGGCCAGGGCACCCGGGACCTGAGGCGGCTAGAGGGCCCCGGTGGGGTCCTCTTCCTGAACCATAGGGGCCAGATTGAGGAGGCCGCCACCCTTTTCCCCCACCCCGAGGGCTTTTTGCTGGCTCCCTGGGGCACCCTAAAGGGCCTCAGGGCCCGCCTGGAGCGCTACATCGTCTTTGACCAGGTGGTCCTGGAGGAACTCCCCCTCTACCGCCTCCTCCACGCCGACGGCCGGGAGGAGGTGGCCGAGAGGGGGGAGGGGGGGCTTCCCCTGGAGGTCTTCCCCCTCTACGCCCTCCTCAAGGGGGTTCCCCTTTTGGAGGACATCCGGGGGGAGCTTCCCCAGAGCGTGGGGCTTCTCCACCTGGTGGACTACGGCAAGGGGTGCTATGTGGGCCAGGAGATCATGGCCCGCACCGAGGGCAAGGAGGTTCCCTACCGCCTGGTGGGCCTAAAGGGCCTGAAGGCGGGGGAGGTGGGGGAGCTCTTCTTGGAGGGGCGGCGGGTGGGGGAGATCAAGCGCCTACAGAGGACGCCCTTCGGCCTTCTGGGCCTGGGGCTGGTGCGCAGGGAGGTGCCCCTGGGCAGCGTGGTGACGGGAGGCGGGGGGGAGTACCGCCTCCTCCGCTACCCCTTTGAGGAGGGCCTATGGAGCGGGCAGAGATCATCGGCGTAGGCACGGAGCTCGTCTACGGGGAGACCCTGGACACCAACACGGCAGAGATCGCCAGAAGCCTCGAGGCCTACGCCCTCAAAGTGGAAAGGACCCTGAGGGTGGTGGACGAGCCCGGACCCCTGGCCCGGGAGGTGGCCGAGGCCTGGGAACGGGCCCGTCTCCTGGTCCTCTCCGGGGGCCTGGGCCCCACCCCCGACGACGTGACCCGGGAGGCGGTGGCCCAGGCTTTGGGGGAGCCTCTAGAGCTGGACGAGGCCATGCTCTCCCAGATTGAAGCCCTCTTCCGCGCCCGGGGCCGCCCCATGCCCGAGGCCAACCGCAAGCAGGCCATGAAGATCCCCTCGGCCCAGTGGCTGGATAACCCCCACGGCACCGCCCCCGGCTGGTGGGTGCGCAAAGCGGGGAAGGACCTGGTCCTCCTCCCGGGGCCGCCTTCCGAGTGGCGGCCCATGTGGCAGGAGGTGCTTCCCAGGCTGGCCCTGCCCCAAAGGGCCTACGCCAAGCGGGTTTTGAAGACCTGGGGCCTGGGGGAGTCGGAGATCGTGGAAAGGCTGGGGGAGCTCTTCCTCCGGGGGGAGGAGGTGGAGGTGGGCACCTACCCCAAGGTCCACGGGGTGGAGGTGGTGGTGCGGGGCCGGGAGGACCTGGTGGCCGAGCTTTCGGAAAAGATCAAAAAGAAGCTCCTGAAGGCCGTCTGGGGCGAGGGGGAGATGACCCTGGCCGAGGCGGTGAAGCGGCGTATGGAGCTGGAGGGGGCCACCCTGGCCACCATGGAGAGCCTGACCGGGGGGCTTCTGGGGGCGGAGATCACCCGCCTTCCCGGGGCCAGCCGCTTCTACCTGGGGGGCGTGGTATCCTATTCCGTAGGGGCCAAGGCCCGCTTCGGTGTGCCGGAGGAACGCCTCGCCAAGACGGTCTCCGCCGAGACGGCCAAGGCCATGGCGGAGGCCGCTCGGACCCTTTTTGGCGCCACCTACGCCCTGGCCACCACGGGCGTGGCGGGGCCGGACCCCCTGGAAGGGGAGCCCGTGGGCACGGTCTACGTGGCCGTGGCCGGCCCCCAGGGGGCGGAGGCCAGGCGGTACCGCTTCCCCGGGGACCGGGAGGCGGTGAGGCTACGGAGCGTGTACGCCGCGCTGGCCCTTCTGGTGACATGAGGCTTTTCTACGCCGTTTTTCTCCCCGAGGATGTGAGGCGGGCCCTGGAGGCCGCCCAGGAGAAGCTTTCCCGCTACAAGGGCTGGAAGGCGGTGCCGCCCCACCAGCTCCACCTTACCCTTCTCTTTTTGGGGGAAAGGCCCGAGGGGGACCTGGAGGACCTTATCGCCCTGGGCCACCGCCTGGGGCGGAAGACCCCGCCCTTTGTGGCCGGCCTCAGGGGCACCGGCTACTTCCCCAACGAGGGCACGCCCCGGGTCTGGTTCGCCAAGGCCGAGGGGGAGGGGTTTAACCTCCTGGCCCGGGGCCTGAGGGATGGGGTGAGGGAGGTTCTGGGGGAGGAGGCCCTTAAGGCCGAAGGGGACCGGGCCTTCAAGCCCCACATCACCCTGGCCCGGCGCAAGGCCCCCGCCCCCAGGGTTCCCCCGGTGGTCTTCGGCCTCACCTGGCCCGTGGAGTCCTTCGCCCTGGTGCGCTCGGAGCTCAAGCCTAGGGGGCCCGTCTACACCATTCTGGAAAAGTTCCCTTTGCGAGGTGAGCATGGAAGAGAACAAGAGGAAGTCGCTGGAAAACGCCCTCAAGACCATTGAAAAGGAGTTTGGCAAGGGGGCCGTCATGCGCCTGGGGGAGATGCCCAAGCTCCAGGTGGACGTGATCCCCACGGGCTCCTTGGGCCTGGACCTGGCCCTGGGGATCGGGGGCATCCCCCGGGGGCGGGTCACCGAGATCTTTGGGCCGGAGTCGGGGGGCAAGACCACTTTGGCCCTGACCATCATCGCCCAGGCCCAGAAGGGGGGCGGGGTGGCGGCCTTCGTGGACGCCGAGCACGCCCTAGACCCCCTTTACGCCAAGAAGCTCGGGGTGGACGTGCAGGAGCTTCTGGTCTCCCAGCCGGACACCGGGGAGCAGGCTTTGGAGATCGTGGAGCTTCTGGCCCGCTCGGGGGCGGTGGACGTGATCGTGGTGGATTCGGTGGCCGCTTTGGTGCCCAAGGCGGAGATTGAGGGGGAGATGGGGGACCAGCACGTGGGCCTCCAGGCCCGGCTCATGAGCCAGGCCCTGAGGAAGCTGCCCGCCGTCCTCTCCAAGAGCAACACCGCCGCCATCTTCATCAACCAGGTGCGGGAGAAGGTGGGGGTCATGTACGGCAACCCCGAGACCACGCCGGGCGGCCGGGCCCTCAAGTTCTACTCCAGCGTGCGCCTGGACGTGCGCAAAAGCGGCCAGCCCATCAAGGTGGGCAACGAGGCCGTGGGCATCAAGGTCAAGGTCAAGGTGGTGAAGAACAAGCTGGCCCCGCCCTTCCGGGAGGCGGAGCTGGAGATCTACTTCGGCCGGGGCCTGGACCCCGTTATGGACCTGGTCAACGTGGCCGTAGCGGCGGGGGGCATTGAGAAGGCCGGCTCCTGGTTCTCCTACGGCGAGCACCGCCTGGGCCAGGGCAAGGAGAAGGCGGCCGAGTACCTGAGGGAGCGGCCGGAGCTTCTGGAGGAGATCCGGGCCAAGGTCCTGGAGCGGGCGGACAAGGTGGTCCTGGCCGCCGGCGAGGAAGAGGGGGAGTAGATGACCCTTCTGGACCTGGTGCTTTTGCTCCTGGTCCTGGCCCTTCTCGCCGCCCTCTTCCTGAGGCGCAAGGGGGGTGAGGGTGAGGCGAGGGGGGAGGCCAGGGAGATCCTCGAGGCCGCCAAGGCCGAGGCCAAGGAGGCCCTGGAGTCTGCCCGCAAGGAGGCCAGGGAGATCCTGGAGGCGGCCCGCCAGGAGGCCAAGGCCCTGAGGGAGGAGGCCGAAAGCCGCCTAAAGGCCCTTCGGCAGGAGCTGGAGGAGGAGGCCCGGGCCCGGGCCGAGGCCCTGGAGAAGGAATCCAGGAGGCGCCTGGCCGAGGCCGAGGAGCGCCTGAAGGCGGAAAGGGAGGAGCTCAGGGCGGAGAGGGAGCGGCTTAAGGCCCTCCAGGAGGAGCTCAAGGCCGAAAGGGAGCGCCTCAAGGAGGAGCGGGAGGAGCTTCGCCGGGAGGCGGAACGGCTTTCCAAAAGGGGCGAGGCCCTGGACGCCCGGGCCATGAAGCTGGACGCCCTGGAGGAGGCGCTATCCAAGCGGGAAGAGGTCTTGAAGGCCAAAGAGGCCGGCCTCCTTGAGCGGGAAAAGGAGATTGAGCAGAGGCTCTACCAGGTGGCGGGCCTCTCCCCCGAGGAGGCCAGGAGGCTCATCCTGGAACGGTTGGACCGGGAGCTGGAGGAGGAGAAGGCGGCCAGGGTGCGGGCCGCCTTGGAGCGGGCCCGGGTAGAGGCCAGGCGCGAGGCCCAGAAGATCCTGGCTCAGGCCATGCAGCGCCAGGCCTCGGAGACCGCGGCCCAGCTGGCGGTGTCCGTGGTCCCCATCCCTTCCGACGCCATGAAGGGCCGCATCATCGGCCGGGAAGGGCGCAACATCCGCACCTTTGAGGCCCTCACCGGCGTGGACCTGATCATTGACGACACCCCGGAGGCGGTCCTGCTTTCCTCCTTCAACCCCGTGCGGCGCGAGATCGCCCGCATGGCCCTGGAGGAGCTCCTCAAAGACGGCCGCATCCACCCAAGCCGCATAGAGGAGGTGGTGGAGAAGGCCAAGCAGGAGATGAAGACCTTCATCTACGAGAGGGGGGAGGAGGCGGCCCTCGAGGCCGGGGTGGTGGGCCTGAAGCCCGGCCTGATCCAGCTATTGGGCCGGCTCCACTTCCGCTCCAGCTACGGCCAGAACGTCCTCAAGCACTCCATTCAGGTGGCCCACCTCACCGGCATCATGGCGGCGGAGCTGGGCCTGGACGCAGGGCTCGCCCGCAGGGCGGGGCTTCTTCACGATATCGGCAAGAGCGTGGACCGAGAGGTGGAGGGAAGCCACGTGGAGATCGGCATCGCCCTGGCCCGCCGCTTCGGCGAGCCCCCTGAGGTCATAGACGCCATCGCCCACCACCACGACCCGGAGAACGCCGAGACGGTCTACGCCGTCCTGGTGGCCGCCGCCGACGCCCTCTCCGCCGCCCGGCCCGGGGCCAGGCGGGAGAGCCTGGAGGAGTATCTGCAGCGCCTCGAGGCCCTGGAGCGCATCGCCCTCTCCTTCCCCGGGGTGGAGACGGCCTTCGCCGTGCAGGCGGGGCGGGAGGGGCGGGGCATCGTCAAGCCCGACAAGATCACCGACGCCAAGGCCACCCTGCTGGCCAGAGAAATCGCGAACCGCATTGAGCGGGAGATGAACTACCCCGGCCAGGTCCAGGTGACCGTGGTGCGGGAGACTCGGGCGGTGGAGTACGCTAAGTAGAGCGAGGGGATATGCTGAAGGGCGAAGACATCGGGATTGACCTGGGGACGGCCAGCGTCCTCATCTACGTGCGGGGGAAGGGCATCGTTTTGCGGGAGCCTTCGGTGATCGCCGTGGTCCAGGGCAAAAAGGAGGTGAAGGCCGTGGGGGCCGAGGCCTACCGGATGCTGGGGCGCACCCCGGGCAACATCGTGGCCGTGCGGCCCCTCAAGGACGGGGTCATCGCCGACTACGCCCTCACGGAGAGGATGCTCCTCCTCTTCCTGCAGAAGGTGCTTTCCCCCATGAGCCGCTTCTTCAAGCCCCGGGTCATGGTGGGGGTGCCCTCGGGGGTCACGGACGTGGAAAGGCGGGCGGTGGTCCAGGCGGTCTCCGCCCTGGCCCAGAAGGTCTACCTCATTGAGGAGCCCCTGGCGGCGGCCATCGGGGCGGGCATCAACGTGGCCGAGCCCACGGGCAGCATGGTGGTGGACATCGGGGGCGGCTCCACCGATATCGCCGTCATCTCCCTGGGGGGCATCGTGCGCTCGGAAAGCCTCAGGATCGCCGGCAACGAGATGGACCAGGCCATCATCCGCTACATCCGGCAAAAGTACAACCTCCTCATCGGCGAGCGGACCGCCGAGGAGCTCAAGATCCAGCTGGGCCGGGCCAAGGTCCTTCCCGGGGAGGAGAAGGAGGTGGCCGAGGTGCGGGGCCGGGACCTCATCACCGGCCTTCCCCGTACCGCGGAGATCCCCGCCGAGGACGTGGCCGAGGCCCTAAAGGAGCCCCTGGACAAGATCTTCCAGGGGGTGAAGTCGGTGCTGGAGACCACGCCGCCGGAGCTGGCCTCGGACATCTACGAGCGGGGCATCCTCCTCACGGGGGGTGGGGCTTTGCTGAAGAACCTGGACCTCGCCCTGCAGGAGGCCACCGGCGTGCCGGTGGTGGTGGCGGAGAACCCCATTGAGGCCGTGGCCCTGGGCACCGGCAAGGCCCTGGAAATGCTCCACGTCCTGGAGGACACCATCCTCTCCTCGGATGACGTCCTGAAGAGGTGAGGCCGTGGAGATCGGGGAGATCCTGAGGCTTCTTCCCCACCGCTACCCTTTTCTCCTCATTGACCGGGTCCTCGAGGCCGACGAGAAGCGCTTCCGCGCTCTAAAAAACGTCACCTTCAACGAGCCCCACTTCCAGGGGCACTTTCCCGGCTACCCCATCATGCCCGGGGTCCTGATCCTGGAGGCCATGGCCCAGGCGGCGGTGGGCACCCTGGCCCGCCAGCCGGGGATGGCCCCGGGGAGCCTGGTCTTCCTGGTGGGCGTGGAGGAGGCCCGCTTTAAGAAGCCCGTGGTCCCCGGGGACACCCTGGTCCTCGAGGGGGAGCTCCTCTTCTTCCGCCGGGGCCTGGGCAAGGTGGCGGTGCGGGCCCTGGTGGAGGGGGAGGAAAGGGCCAGCGCTACCCTAAGCTTCGCCCTTCGGCAGGGTTCGCAGTAAGATCTGGCTGAACTGAGCTTCAGGGCTTCCTCCAGGGCCAAGTCCACGCTCTCCAGGATATCATCAGACCCCATGGAAGACCTGATGGCCTACCTCAAGCGGGCCCGGGGCGGCCGGGTGGTGCAGACGGGCTTCCTCCCCCCGGAGGCCCAGGCGGAGCTTCTGGACCTGGCCGGGCGGGAGGGCCTCAACGTGGCCTTCTTCGGGGGCTTCCCCCTGGCGGAGCGCAAGGTGGCGGTCCTCTACCCGCCCGAGGTGCCCTCCGTCCACGACCCGGTGCAGGTCTTCTTCCTGGAAAAGGAGCCCCCAGACCTGGGCGAGGCCATGGGGGACGTGGAGCCCCTGGAGGAGGGCTTTCTGGTGGCCTTGCTCCCCAAGGGGAAGAAGGCTCTGGAGGAGGCGGGCTTTACCCTCCTTCCCCCTCCGGAAGGGGCCTTTAGGCCCTCGAGGGTGCGCACCCTGGTGGTGCCCTCCCTGCGGGTGGACGCCGTGGGGGCCAAGGGGTTCGGGGTTTCCCGCAGCTACTTCGCCCAGGGGGTCAAGGCGGGGAAGGTGCGCCTGAGGGGCAAGGTGGCCTCTCCCAAGGATGAGATGGCCCCCGGGGATGTCCTCCTGGCCGAGGGCCTTGGGAGCCTGAGGCTTCTTGAGGTTCTTGGCGAAACCAGGCGGGGCAACTATAAAATCAGGGTGGAGGTGGAGCGCTAGGGAAAAGGGTTGGGCAGGCTTGACCGGTAGGCTTGACGGAATAAGGGAGAGCCCTATAGGCTAAGGTTTGTGCTCTTTGGTCGGGCCAAGGGAGCACGGTAAGAGCCAGCTGCCGCAAGGGGATGCGCCCTTGCGGAAGAACCCTGTTAGCTTACCTCGGGCGGCCCGCTTTCCCTTAGAGGTGACGCATGGAGATTAAGCGGTTCGGTCGCATCCGAGAGGTCATTCCCCTTCCCCCCCTTACGGAAATCCAGGTGGAGTCCTATAAGAAGGCGCTCCAGGCGGACGTTCCCCCTGAAAAGCGGGAGAACGTGGGCATCCAGGCCGCCTTCAAGGAGACCTTCCCTATAGAGGAGGGGGACAAGGGCAAGGGTGGTCTGGTTCTGGACTTCCTGGAGTACCGCATCGGCGACCCCCCCTTCTCCCAGGACGAGTGCCGGGAGAAGGACCTCACCTACCAGGCTCCCCTTTACGCCCGGCTCCAGCTCATCCACAAGGACACCGGGCTCATCAAGGAGGACGAGGTCTTCCTGGGCCACCTGCCCCTGATGACCGAGGACGGCTCCTTCATCATCAACGGGGCCGACCGGGTCATCGTCTCCCAGATCCACCGCTCCCCCGGGGTCTACTTCACCCCCGACCCCGCCCGCCCCGGCAGGTACATCGCCAGCATCATCCCCCTGCCCAAGCGGGGGCCCTGGATTGACCTCGAGGTGGAGGCCAGCGGCGTGGTGACCATGAAGGTCAACAAGCGCAAGTTCCCCCTGGTCCTCCTCCTCAGGGTCCTGGGCTACGACCAGGAGACCCTGGTGCGGGAGCTTTCCGCCTACGGGGACCTGGTCCAGGGCCTCCTGGACGAGGCGGTTTTGGCCATGCGCCCCGAGGAGGCCATGGTCCGCCTGTTCACCCTCCTCCGCCCCGGTGACCCCCCCAAGAAGGACAAGGCCCTGGCCTACCTCTTTGGCCTTCTGGCCGACCCCAAGCGCTACGACCTGGGAGAGGCGGGCCGCTACAAGGCAGAGGAGAAGCTGGGCGTGGGCCTTTCGGGGCGCACCCTGGTCCGGTTTGAGGACGGCGAGTTCAAGGACGAGGTCTTCCTGCCCACGCTCCGCTACCTCTTCGCCCTAACGGCCGGGGTTCCCGGCCACGAGGTGGACGACATTGACCACCTGGGCAACCGGCGAATCCGCACCGTGGGCGAGCTCATGGCGGACCAGTTCCGCGTGGGCCTGGCCAGGCTGGCCCGAGGGGTGCGGGAGCGCATGGTCATGGGCTCCCCCGACACCCTCACCCCCGCCAAGCTGGTCAACAGCCGCCCCCTGGAGGCCGCCTTGCGGGAGTTTTTCAGCCGGAGCCAGCTCTCCCAGTTCAAGGACGAGACCAACCCCCTCTCCTCCCTGAGGCACAAAAGGCGCATTTCCGCCCTGGGCCCCGGGGGCCTTACCCGGGAGCGGGCGGGGTTTGACGTGCGCGACGTGCACCGCACCCACTACGGGCGCATCTGCCCGGTGGAGACGCCGGAAGGGGCCAACATCGGCCTCATCACCTCCCTGGCCGCCTACGCCCGGGTGGACGCCTTGGGCTTCATCCGCACCCCCTACCGCCGGGTCAAGAACGGCGTGGTCACGGAGGAGGTGGTCTACATGACCGCCTCCGAGGAGGACCGCTACACCATCGCCCAGGCCAACACCCCCCTCGAGGGCGACCGCATCGCCACCGACCGGGTGGTGGCCAGGCGCAGGGGGGAGCCCGTCATCGTGGCTCCGGAGGAGGTGGAGTTCATGGACGTCTCCCCCAAGCAGGTCTTCTCTCTCAACACCAACCTCATTCCCTTCCTGGAGCACGACGACGCCAACCGGGCCCTCATGGGCTCCAACATGCAGACCCAGGCCGTGCCCCTCATCCGGGCCCAGGCCCCGGTGGTCATGACGGGCCTGGAGGAGCGCGTGGTGCGGGACTCCCTGGCCGCCCTCTACGCCGAGGAGGACGGGGAGGTGGTCAAGGTGGACGGCACCAGGATCGCCGTCCGCTATGAGGACGGCCGCCTGGTGGAGCACCCTTTGCGCCGCTATGCCCGCTCCAACCAAGGCACCGCCTTCGACCAGCGGCCCCGGGTCAGGGTGGGCCAGCGGGTGAAGAAGGGGGACCTCCTGGCGGACGGCCCCGCCTCGGAAGAGGGCTTTCTGGCCCTGGGGCAGAACGTCCTGGTGGCCATCATGCCCTTTGACGGGTACAACTTTGAGGACGCCATCGTCATCAGCGAGGAGCTCCTCAAGCGGGACTTCTACACCTCCATCCACATTGAGCGCTACGAGATTGAGGCCCGGGACACCAAGCTGGGCCCCGAGCGTATTACCCGTGACATCCCCCACCTCTCCGAGGCCGCCCTTCGCGACCTGGACGAGGAGGGCATCGTCCGCATCGGGGCCGAGGTCAAGCCCGGCGACATCCTGGTGGGGCGCACCAGCTTCAAGGGCGAGCAGGAACCTTCCCCCGAGGAGCGCCTCCTGCGCTCCATCTTCGGGGAGAAGGCCAGGGACGTGAAGGACACCTCCCTGAGGGTCCCCCCCGGGGAAGGGGGGATCGTGGTGGGGCGCCTGCGCCTTAGGCGGGGCGATCCCGGGGTGGAGCTGAAGCCCGGGGTGCGGGAGGTGGTCCGGGTCTTCGTGGCCCAGAAGCGCAAGCTCCAGGTGGGGGACAAGCTGGCCAACCGCCACGGCAACAAGGGCGTGGTGGCCAAGATCCTCCCCGTGGAGGACATGCCCCACCTGCCCGACGGCACCCCCGTGGACGTGATCCTGAACCCCCTGGGCGTGCCCAGCCGGATGAACCTGGGCCAGATCCTGGAGACCCACCTGGGCCTGGCGGGCTACTTCCTGGGCCAGCGCTACATCTCCCCCGTCTTTGACGGGGCCACGGAGCCCGAGATCAAGGAGCTTCTGGCCGAGGCCTTCAACCTCTACTTCGGCAAGCGCCAGGGCGAGGGCTTCGGCGTGGACAAGCGGGAGAAGGAGGTCCTGGCCCGGGCGGAGAAGCTGGGCCTGGTTTCCCCGGGCAAGAGCCCCGAGGAGCAACTCAAAGAGCTCTTCGTCCAGGGCAAGGTGGTCCTCTACGATGGCCGCACGGGGGAGCCCTTTGAGGGGCCCATCGTGGTGGGGCAGATGTTCATCATGAAGCTCTACCACATGGTGGAGGACAAGATGCACGCCCGCTCCACTGGCCCCTACTCCCTCATCACCCAGCAGCCTCTGGGCGGCAAGGCCCAGTTCGGCGGCCAGCGCTTCGGGGAGATGGAGGTGTGGGCCCTCGAGGCCTACGGGGCCGCCCACACCCTGCAGGAGATGCTGACCATCAAGTCCGACGACATTGAGGGCAGGAACGCCGCCTACGAGGCCATCATCAAGGGCGAGGACGTGCCCGAGCCCAGCGTGCCCGAGTCCTTCCGCGTGCTGGTGAAGGAGCTTCAGGCCCTGGCCCTGGACGTGCAGACCCTGGACGAGAAGGACAACCCCGTGGACATTTTTGAGGGCCTGGCCTCCAAGAGGTGAGCCCTTTTCTGGAGGAAAGATGAAAAAGGAAGTCCGCAAGGTCCGCATCGCCCTGGCCTCCCCCGAGAAGATCCGCTCCTGGAGCTACGGGGAGGTGGAGAAGCCCGAGACCATCAACTACCGCACCCTGAAGCCCGAGCGGGACGGGCTCTTTGACGAGCGCATCTTCGGCCCCATCAAGGACTACGAGTGCGCCTGCGGCAAGTACAAGCGCCAGCGCTTTGAGGGCAAGGTCTGCGAGCGGTGCGGGGTGGAGGTGACGAGGAGCATCGTCCGCCGCTACCGCATGGGCCACATTGAGCTGGCCACCCCCGCCGCCCACATCTGGTTCGTCAAGGACGTGCCCTCCAAGATCGGCACCCTCCTGGACCTCTCCGCCACCGAGCTGGAGCAGGTCCTCTACTTCAACAAGTACATCGTCCTGGACCCCAAGGGGGCCGTCCTGGACGGGGTGCCGGTGGAAAAGCGCCAGCTCCTCACCGACGAGGAGTACCGGGAGCTCCGCTACGGCAAGCAGGAGACCTACCCCCTGCCCGCCGGGGTGGATGCCCTGGTCAAGGACGGGGAAGAGGTGGTGAAGGGCCAGGAGCTGGCCCCCGGCGTGGTGAGCCGCATGGACGGCGTGGCTCTCTACCGCTTCCCCCGCCGGGTGCGGGTGGACTACCTGAGGAAGGAGCGGGCCGCCCTCAGGATCCCCCTTTCCGCCTGGGTGGAGAAGGAGGCCTACCGGCCCGGGGAGGTCCTGGCGGAGCTATCTGAGCCCTACCTCTTCCGGGCCGAGGAGAGCGGGGTGGTGGAGCTCAAGGATCTCGCCGAGGGCCACCTCATCTACCTGCGCCAGGAGGAGGAGGTGGTGGCCCGCTACTTCCTCCCCGCGGGCATGACTCCCCTGGTGGTGGAGGGGGAGATCGTGGAGGTGGGCCAGCCTCTGGCCGAGGGGAAGGGGCTATTGCGCCTGCCCCGCCACATGACGGCCAAGGAGGTGGAGGCCGAGGAGGAAGGGGACAGCGTCCACCTCACCCTGTTCCTGGAGTGGACCGAGCCCAAGGACTACAAGGTGGCCCCCCACATGAACGTCATCGTCCCCGAGGGGGCCAAGGTGCAGGCGGGGGAGAAGATCGTGGCCGCCATTGACCCCGAGGAGGAGGTCATCGCCGAGGCCGAGGGGGTGGTCCACCTGCACGAGCCCGCCAGCATCCTGGTGGTCAAGGCCCGGGTCTACCCCTTTGAGGACGACGTGGAGGTGACCACCGGGGACCGGGTGGCCCCCGGGGACGTCCTGGCCGACGGGGGCAAGGTCAAGAGCGAGATCTACGGCCGGGTGGAGGTGGACCTGGTCCGCAATGTGGTGCGGGTGGTGGAGTCCTACGACATAGACGCCCGCATGGGGGCCGAGGCCATCCAGGAGCTCCTCAAGGAGCTGGACCTGGAGAAGCTGGAGAGGGAGCTTTTGGAGGAGATGAAGCACCCCTCCCGGGCCCGGCGGGCCAAGGCCAGGAAGCGGCTGGAGGTGGTGCGGGCCTTCCTGGACTCCGGCAACCGCCCGGAGTGGATGATCCTGGAGGCCGTCCCCGTCCTGCCCCCGGACCTCCGCCCCATGGTCCAGGTGGACGGGGGGCGGTTCGCCACCAGCGACCTCAACGACCTCTACCGCCGCCTCATCAACCGCAACAACCGCTTGAAGAAGCTCCTGGCCCAGGGGGCCCCCGAGATCATCATCCGCAACGAGAAGCGCATGCTCCAGGAGGCGGTGGACGCCGTCATAGACAACGGCCGCCGGGGCAGCCCCGTCACCAACCCCGGCTCCGAGCGCCCCCTCCGCAGCCTCACCGACATCCTCTCCGGCAAGCAGGGCCGCTTCCGCCAGAACCTTCTGGGCAAACGGGTGGACTACTCGGGCCGGAGCGTGATCGTGGTGGGGCCCCAGCTCAAGCTCCACCAGTGCGGCCTGCCCAAGCGCATGGCCCTGGAGCTCTTCAAGCCCTTCCTCCTCAAGAAGATGGAGGAGAAGGGCATCGCCCCCAACGTGAAGGCGGCCAGGCGCATGCTGGAGCGCCAGCGGGACATCAAGGACGAGGTGTGGGACGCCCTCGAGGAGGTCATCCACGGCAAGGTGGTCCTCCTGAACCGGGCCCCTACCCTGCATCGCCTGGGGATCCAGGCCTTCCAGCCCGTTTTGGTGGAGGGGCAGTCCATCCAGCTCCACCCCCTGGTCTGCGAGGCCTTCAACGCCGACTTTGACGGGGACCAGATGGCCGTCCACGTCCCCCTTTCCTCCTTCGCCCAGGCCGAGGCCCGGATCCAGATGCTCTCCGCCCACAACCTTCTCTCCCCGGCCTCGGGGGAGCCCCTGGCCAAGCCCAGCCGGGACATCATCCTGGGCCTTTACTACATCACCCAGGTGCGAAAGGAGAAGAAGGGAGCCGGCATGGCCTTCGCTACCCCCGAGGAGGCTTTGGCGGCTTACGAAAGGGGCGAGGTGGCCCTGAACGCCCCCATCGTGGTGGCGGGCAGGGAGACCAGCGTGGGCCGCTTGAAGTTCGTCTTCGCCAACCCCGACGAGGCCCTTCTGGCGGTGGCCCACGGGCTTTTGGACCTCCAGGACGTGGTCACCGTCCGCTACCTGGGCAGGCGGCTGGAGACGAGCCCGGGGCGGATCCTCTTCGCCCGCATCGTGGGCGAGGCCGTGGGGGACGAAAAGGTGGCCCAGGAGCTCATCCAGATGGACGTCCCCCAGGAGAAGAACTCCCTCAAGGACCTGGTCTACCAGGCCTTCCTGCGCCTGGGCATGGAGAAGACCGCCCGCCTCCTGGACGCCCTCAAGTACTACGGTTTCACCCTCTCCACCACCAGCGGCATCACCATCGGCATTGACGATGCCGTGATCCCCGAGGAGAAGCAGAGGTACCTGGAGGAAGCCGACCGGAAGCTCCGCCAGATTGAGCAGGCCTACGAGATGGGCTTCCTCACCGACCGGGAGCGGTACGACCAGGTGATCCAGCTTTGGACGGAGACCACGGAGAAGGTGACCCAGGCGGTCTTCAAGAACTTTGAGGAGAACTACCCCTTCAACCCCCTCTACGTCATGGCCCAGTCCGGGGCCCGGGGTAACCCGCAGCAGATCCGCCAGCTCTGCGGCATGCGGGGCCTGATGCAAAAGCCCTCGGGGGAGACCTTTGAGGTGCCGGTGCGCTCCTCCTTCCGCGAGGGCCTCACCGTCTTGGAGTACTTCATCAGTAGCCACGGGGCCAGGAAGGGCGGGGCGGACACCGCGCTCCGCACCGCCGACTCCGGCTACCTGACCCGGAAGCTGGTGGATGTGGCCCACGAGATCGTGGTGCGGGAGGCGGACTGCGGCACCACCAACTACATCTCCGTCCCCCTCTTCCAGATGGACGAGGTGACCCGCACCCTGCGCCTCAGGAAGCGCTCGGACATAGAGTCCGGCCTCTACGGCCGGGTCCTGGCCCGGGAGGTGGAGGCTCTGGGCCGCAGGCTGGAGGAGGGGCGCTACCTCTCCCTCGAGGACGTCCACTTCCTCATCAAGGCGGCGGAGGCGGGGGAGGTGCGGGAGGTTCCCGTGAGGAGCCCCCTCACCTGCCAGACCCGTTACGGGGTCTGCCAGAAGTGCTACGGCTAC
This sequence comes from Thermus aquaticus, assembly GCF_001280255.1. Lineage (NCBI taxonomy): Bacteria > Thermotogati > Deinococcota > Deinococci > Thermales > Thermaceae > Thermus > Thermus aquaticus. Next base: position 762,419 of record NZ_LHCI01000106.1, read on the forward strand.
GACCTGTCCATGGCCCGCCCCGTGTCCATCGGGGAGGCCGTGGGCGTAGTGGCCGCCGAGTCCATCGGCGAGCCCGGCACCCAGCTCACCATGCGCACCTTCCACACCGGGGGCGTGGCGGTGGGCACCGACATCACCCAGGGTCTTCCCCGGGTCATTGAGCTCTTTGAGGCCCGCCGCCCCAAGGCCAAGGCGGTCATCTCCGAGATTGACGGCGTGGTGCGCATTGAGGAAGGCGAGGACCGGCTCTCGGTCTTCGTGGAGTCCGAGGGCTTCTCCAAGGAGTACAAGCTCCCCAAGGACGCCCGCCTTTTGGTCAAGGACGGGGACTACGTGGAGGCGGGCCAGCCCCTGACCCGCGGGGCCATTGACCCCCACCAGCTTTTGGAGGCCAAGGGTCCCGAGGCGGTGGAGCGCTACCTGGTGGACGAGATCCAGAAGGTCTACCGGGCCCAGGGCGTGAAGCTCCACGACAAGCACATTGAGATCGTGGTGCGGCAGATGCTCAAGTACGTGGAGGTCACCGACCCCGGGGATAGCCGCCTTTTGGAGGGCCAGGTCCTGGAGAAGTGGGACGTGGAGGCCCTGAACGAGCGCCTGATCGCCGAGGGCAAGGTGCCCGTGGCCTGGAAGCCCCTCCTCATGGGGGTCACCAAGAGCGCCCTCTCCACCAAGAGCTGGCTCTCCGCCGCCAGCTTCCAGAACACCACCCACGTCCTCACTGAGGCGGCCATCGCCGGCAAGAAGGACGAGCTCATCGGCCTCAAGGAGAACGTGATCCTGGGTCGCCTGATCCCTGCGGGCACGGGCTCCGACTTCGTCCGCTTCACCCAGGTGGTGGACCAGAGGACCCTGAAGGCCATTGAGGAGGCCCGCAAGGAGGCGGTGGAGGCCAAGGAGAAGGAGGCTCCCCGCCGCCCCGTGCGCCGGGAGCAGCCGGGGAAGGGCCTTTAGGCCTACCCCGCTAGGGGCAAAGCCCTGGCGGGGACCCCCTTTAGGGAGGAGAATGCTGGCCAAGGTTTTTTCCGCCTTCCGCCAGGTGGGGGAGGACCTCTTTCACCAGGGGCTCATCTCGGCCACGGCGGGCAACTTCTCCGTGCGCACCAAGGAGGGCTTTCTCATCACCCGAAGCGGGGTGCAGAAGGCCCACCTCACCCCCGAGGACCTGGTGGAGGTGCCCCTAGAGGGCCCCATCCCCCAAGGGGCCAGCGTGGAGAGCGTCATCCACCGGGAGGTCTACCGCAAGACCCCGGCCCGGGCCATCGTCCACGCCCATCCCCGGGTGGCGGTGGCCCTCTCCCTTCACCTCAGGAGCCTGGTTCCCCTGGACCTCGAGGGCCAGTTCTACCTGAAGGAGGTGCCCGTTCTTAGCCCCAAGACGGTCTCCGCCACCGAGGAGGCCGCCAGGGCCGTGGCCGAGGCTTTGGGGGCCCACCGGGCCTGCCTCTTGAGGGGCCACGGGGCCTTCACCTGGAGCGGGAAGGAAAAGCCCGAGGAGGCCCTCCTCGAGGCCTACAGCCTCATGACCACCCTGGAGGAGAGCGCCGAGATCCTCTTCTACCACCGCCTTTGGGAGAAGGGATGAGGCCACCCCATGTTGGGAACCGAGGCTTACCCGGGCTGGGGGGCCGGAAAATGGAGGCAAGGGGATGAGGGTTCTTTTCGTAGAGGGCAAGGAAGAGGCGGCCCTTAGGGCACTAGCCCAGGCGCTTCCCCACCCCTACTGGCTTCTTGCGGGGGAGGGCGTCTTCCTCCTGCAGGTCTTCGGGGCCTCGGAGGAGGCCCTGGCCCGGGCCCGGGAGGTGCCGGGGGTTAAGGTTTGGGCCTTCCGCCTCCAGGATGGGATAGTCTATAGGGGATGCGGGAAGAAATCGGCTACATCCCCGTAGGGGAGGCAGAGCTTTACGTGGAGGACGTGGGGGACCCCCACGCTCCCGCCCTTTTGGTCCTCCACGGCGGCCCCGGGGGCAACGCCTATGCCCTGCGGGAGGGCCTCGGGGAGTACCTGGAGGGCTTCCGCGCCATCTACTTTGACCAGCGGGGCTCGGGGCGTAGCCTGGAGCTTCCCGAAGACCCCAGGCTCTTCACCATAGACGCCCTGGTGGAGGACACCCTCCTCCTGGCCGAGGCCCTGGGCCTGGAGCGCTTCGCCCTTTTGGGGCACGGCTTTGGGGCCTTGGTGGCCCTGGAGGTCCTCCGCCGCTACCCGGGGGTGGAGGGGGCCATCCTCCTCGGGCCCTGGGTCAGCTTTCCCTGGCTTGCCCAGAGGCTCGCCGAGGCCGCCGGGCTCACCCCGGAGGGGGACCCGGAGGCCAACCTGCGGGCCGCCCTGGAACGGGCCGAGCCCAAGGCCCTCTTTGACCGCCTCATGTTCCCAAGCCCCAGGGGCCGCCTGGAGTACGAGTGGGTGGTGGAGGGCTCTGGGGTCGTAGGCCCCGACGCCCCGGCCCGAGCCTTTCTGAGGAATGGCCTTTGGCGCCTGGACTACACCCCCTACCTCACCCCAAGCCGGAGGCCGGTGGCCATCGTGGTGGGGGAAAAGGACGGCACCAGCTACCCCTACGCCGAAGAGGTGGCCGAGCGCCTCAAAGCCCCCATCCACGTGGTGCCCGAGGCGGGGCACTTCCCCTGGATTGACCAGCCGGAGGCCTTCGGCCAGGCCTTCCTCGAGGCCCTGGCCGCCTTGCGGGTGCTACACTAGAGGCGTCACCGGGGGTGCCCCTAAGGGGCTGAGAGATACCCTTGGAACCTGATCCGGGTAATGCCGGCGTAGGGAAGGTGACCGAGGCCCCTCCCGGTGACGAAGGAGGGGTTTTATGCTTAGGATCCTGGCGGTTCTCGTCTTCTTGGCCTTCGGCCTGGCGCAGGAGATCACGGTCCTCACCCACAGCAGCTTTTCCCTGGACAAGGCCCTCATCGCCCGGTTTGAGCGGGAAACGGGCCTCAAGCTCCGCTTCCTCAAAGGCGGCGACGCCGGGGAGACCCTGAACCGGGCCATCCTCACCAAAGGAGCCCCCATCGCCGATGTCATCTACGGCTTTGACAACACCTTCCTCTCCCGGGCCCTGGAGGCCGACATCCTCCTCCCCTACCGGAGCCCGGAGATCCGGAACCTGAAGGCCACCCTGCTTTTAGACCCCACCTTCCGGGCCCTCCCCGTGGACTACGGCTGGGTGAGCCTCAACTACGACCGGGCCTACTTCAAAGGCCGCCCCCTGCCCCAGGCGCCCAAGGACCTGGCCCGGCCCGAGTACGCCAGGCTCCTCGTGGTCCAGAACCCCGCCACCAGCTCCCCGGGCCTGGCCTTCCTCATGGCCACGGTGGCCCGCTTCGGCGAGGACGGCTACCTGGACTTCTGGGCCGCTCTAAGGGACGGGGGCGTGCGGGTGGCCAAGGGCTGGAGCGAGGCCTACTACACCCACTTCACCCTCTACAAGGGGGACCGGCCCCTGGTGGTCTCCTACACCACCTCCCCGGCGGCGGAGGTCTACTACTCTGAGGGCAAGTACCAGGAACCCCCCACGGGGAACCTCTTCCCGGAGCTCAGCTTCTTCCAGGTGGAGTTTGTGGGCATCCTCAAGGGGACGAAGAACCTGGAGGGGGCCAAAAAGGTGGTGGACTGGTTCCTCTCCCGCCCGGTCCAGGAGAACCTGCCCACGGAGATGTGGATGTACCCCGCCAGGCGGGACGCCAAGCTTCCTGAGGTCTTCCGCTTCGCTCCCGAGCCCGTGGGGAGCGTGCGCCTGGACCCCGTGGTCATGGCCAAGAACCGGGAGCGCTGGATTGAGGAGTGGACCAAGGTGGTCCTCCAGGGCCAGAGCCCCGAGGCGGTGAGGCGGGCGAGGCGCTAAGTACCCCACCGCGGCCTTTGCCGCGGTGGGGGCCCCAGAAAAGCCCTTCCAAAGCCCCGATTTGGACACTCCATGTTGCGAAACCAAAGCGCGAGCACTTAATACCACCCCATGCTGGCTTACGCCAGCATGGGGGCCCCGGCAAGTTACCAGGCATGGGGGGCCGAGGGAAACAGGAAACAAGGGTATTAGGGGCGCTTCTCCTTTCCTTCCTGGCCTTCGCCCTCTTCTACCCCCTGGCCCGGATCCTCCTTTTGGGCCTGGGGACGGGGTTCTGGGAGGCCCTGGGCAACCCCTACTACCTGGGCCGCTACCTCTTCAGCCTCCAGTACGGCCTCCTTTCCGCCCTCCTCACCCTGGCCCTGGCCTTTCCCCTGGCCTTCCTCTTCCGCTTCCGCTTTCCCGGGCGGGAGGCTCTCCTGGCCCTCAGCACCCTCCCCTTCGTCCTTCCCACGCCGGTGGTGGCCCTGGCCTTCATGGCCCTTTTGGGGCCCAGGGGGCTTCTGGGGGTGGACCTCTACGGCACCCTGGCCCTCCTCCTCCTGGTGGCCCTCTTCTACAACCTGGGCCTAGCGCTTCGCGTCCTCGTCCCCGTGGCCCTGAGGCTTCGGGGGGCCCTCGAGGCGGCCCGGGTCCTGGGGGCCACGCCTTACCGGGCCTTCTTCAGGGTGGGGCTTCCCCTTCTTTTGCCCGCCTTGGGCTCGGCGGGGCTTCTCGTCTTCATCTACGCCTTCTCCGCCTTCGGGGTGCCCCTGCTTTTGGGGGGCGGACGGTACGCCACCCTGGAGGTGGAGGTCTACACCCTCCTGGCCCACCGCCTGGCCTTCGCCGAGGCGGCCGCCCTCACGCTTCTCCAGCTTTTCACCCTGGCCCTGGCCGCCCTCCTTTACCTCCGCCTCCCCACCTACCCCCTTCCCCCCGGGGGGCCGGAGCCCGTGGGGCGGCCCTGGGCCCTCACCCTGGGGCTTTCCGCCTTCTTCCTCCTCCTTTACGCCCCCCTCCTCGCCCTCTTCCTGGAGGTGGACCCCGGGGCCCTGGCCCGGGCCTGGGCCTCGGAGGACTTCACCCCCCTGCCCGTGGCCCTAGGGAATAGCCTCCGCTTCACCCTTCTGGCCTTTTCTCTGGCCCTGCCCCTGGGGGTGGCCTACGCCGGGGCGGCCCGGGAGCGGGGGGGCCTGGACCTTCTGGGGCTTTTCCCCCTCATGGTGAGCCCGGTGGCCGTGGGTCTGGGCTACCTCCTGGCCTACCCCTCCCTCAGGGGCTCCCTGGCCCTCCTCCTCGCCGCCTACGCCCTCCTGGCCTACCCCCTCCTGGCCCGGGCCCTCCTCCCCGCCCTGAGGAGCCTTCCCAAAAGCCTCCTCGAGGCGGCCCGGGTCTTAGGGGCCACTCCCCTTAGGGCCTTCCTGAGGGTGGAGCTTCCCCTCCTCCTCCCCGCCCTGGCCTCGGGGAGCGCCCTGGCCCTGGCCGCCATCCTGGGGGAGTTTGGGGCGAGCCTGGTCCTCTGGCGGCCCGAGTGGACCACCCTGACCCTGGCCATCTACGAAAGGCTGGGGCGGCCCGGAGAAGGCCCTTACCGGGAGGCCCTGGCCCTGGCCGCCCTCCTGGCCCTCCTCTCCGGCCTCCTCTTCTACCTCCTGGACCGGGGGCGGGGGCGGATCGGCTAAGTGCCCCACCGCGGCAAAAGCCGCGGTGGGGGCCCCAGAAAAGCCTTTAGCCCCGACCTTGGGCACCCCATGACCAAAGTGCGGGCCCTTAGCGCTGGCACCGGGGGCAGTGATGGGTCCCCCGCCCTGCCACCACCCCCTTGGCGATGGGGGCGCCGCACCTGGGGCAGGGGAGGCCCGTGCGCCCGTAGACGGCGTGCCGCTTTTGGAAGCCTCCCGGGAGGCCGTCGGGCTGCTGGTAGGTGCGGTCGGAGAGGGTGCTGCCGCCCAAGGCCACCGCCTCCGCCAGGACCTCCCGGAGAGCCTGGAAGAGCCTCAAAGCTTCCTCCTCCGAAACCTCCCGCCCCAGGCGGAAGGGGCTTAGGCCCGCCCGGAAGAGGGCCTCGTCGGCGTAGATGTTGCCCACCCCCGCCGCCAGGGTCTGGTCCAGGAGGAGGGCCTTTAGGGGCTTGCGGCTTTTCTGGAGGCCCAGGAGGAAGGCCTCCGGGCGGAACTCTGGGGAGAGGGGCTCGGGTCCAAGCCGCGCCAGGAGGGGGATCTCCCCGTAGGCTCCCCTTTCCACCACCCAGATGCGCCCGAAGCGCCGGGGGTCGTGGAAGTGGAGGACCCCATCTTCCAGGAGGAACTCGGCCCGGGTGTGGGGGGTCTTCTCCAGGCGGAAGCCCCCGGTCATCCCCAGGTGGACCACCATCTCCAGACCCCCGGAGAGCGCAAGGAGGAGGAACTTCCCCCGCCTTCCCACCCCTTCCACCGCCCGCTCCCTTGCCCTTTCCGTGTGGCGGTAGCGGAGGGGGTCCTGGTGGCGCACCTCGAGGAGGCGCTTGCCCTCTAGGAGGGGCAGAAGCCTCCTCCTGGTGGTCTCCACCTCGGGAAGCTCAGGCACGGGGCCGCCTCCTGGCCCAAGCCTGGTAAAGCCTTTCCCCCAGGCCCCCCACCCGGCCCAGGAGGAGGAGGGGGTAGAGGGGGCGGAGGAGGGGAAGCCGCCGGGCGAGCTGGAGGAGGGCGGCGTAGCCCCGGTAAACCCTTTCCCCTTCCAGGACGTGGAGCTCCTTCAGAAGCGCCTCCTGGGGCAGGTCGCGGGCTTCCTGCAAAGGCTCCACCTTTAGCCCCTTCCCCAGGTCTAGGGCCTCTAAGGCCCTGCCCAAGGCCCGGCAGTAGGGGCAGCGGGCGTCAATCAGCACCCGCATGGTCCTCCACGGGGACGGGCTCCCCCCTTTCGTTGACGGCCACATAGGTGAGGATGCCCCTGGTGGCGAGAACGCGGCCGTTTTCCCCGAAGCGCTCCTTGTAGACCTCCACCTCCACGGTCAAGGAGGTCCTCCCCACCCGGACCACCTTGGCCACCACCTCCAGAAGGTCCCCGGTGCGGATGGGCACCTTGAACTCCACGCTCCCCACGGCCACGGTGACCACCGGCTTTTTGGCCCGGCGGGCGGCGGCGTAGGAGCCCACTTTGTCCATGAGGCCCAGGACAAAACCGCCAAAGGCCGCTCCCAGGGGGTTGGTGTGCTCGGGGAAGACCAGCTCTAGGGTGCGCGCCTCCATACGCCCTCAGCCTACATAAAGGGCGTCGGTGAGGCGGGCCATCTCCCGGTCCTTCTCCGTGATACCCCCCGCCGAGTGGGTCCACCACTCCACCAGGACCCGCCCCCACTCCACCGTGAGGCGGGGGTGGTGGTTCTCCCTCTCCGCAAGCTCCCCCACCCTCTGGGCGAAGGCCAGGGCCTCGCGGAAGTTCTTAAAAGCGAAGGCCTTGTAAAGGCGCTTGGGGTTTTCCCGCTCCTCCCAGTCCATGCCCCAAGCCTAAGGCCAAACCCCCGGGCCCATGGTGCCCGGGGGCAGGATTCTGGTTGCGGGGGCGGGATTTGAACCCGCGACCTTCGGGTTATGAGCCCGACGAGCTACCAGGCTGCTCCACCCCGCGTCGCCATCCTCAACTATAGCCGGGGGAAGGGGATATGTCAAGCACCTTCCCCGGGTTCAGAAGCCCCTCGGGGTCCAGGAGGGCCTTGATCTTTCGCATCCATTCCAGGGCGTTCCCGTGCTCCTTGGGGAGGAACTTCTTCTTCCTGAGGCCCACGCCGTGCTCGGCGGTGCAGGTACCCCCAAGCTCCAGGGCCCTTTCCACCAGCCTCTCGGCGTAGGCCTCCGCCTTGGGGTAGGCCTCGGGGAGGACGGGGACCAGGGTGTGGAAGTTGCCGTCCCCCACGTGGCCCAGGATGTTGCCCGCTAGGCCCATCTCCGCCATGAGGCCCTGGGCGTAGCGCACCATCTCGGCCAGGCGGGAGAGGGGCACGGCCACGTCGGTGATGACGAAATGGTGGCCGGGGTAAAGGTGGACCAGGGCCCAGTAGGCCTGGTGCCGGGCCTCCCACTGCCTTTTGCGCTCCTCCTCGGTCTTGGCGGCCTCCACCGAGAGGGCGCCTGCCTCCCGCATGAGCTCCAGGGCCAGGGTGCTTTCCGCTTCCAGGGCCTCCTCCGTGGAGGCGTGGAACTCCAGGAAAAGCGCGGGGCGCTCGGGGAAGCCCGCCCCCAGGTACCGGTTCAGCGCCCGCATAGCGAGCTCGTCCAAAAGCTCCAGCCTGGCCACGGGAAGCCCCGTGGTCATGACCCTATAGCTCGCCTCCACCGCCTCCTCCACCCCGGGAAAGAAGACCCTTAGGGTGTGGACGTGCTCGGGGAGGGGGTGGAGCCTTAAGGTGAGGCGGGTGATAATGCCCAGGGTGCCTTCGCTTCCGATGAAGAGGTCCTTGAGGTCGTAGCCCGAAGAGGTCTTGCGCACCGGCCTCCCTAGCTCCAGGACCTCGCCGCCCGCCAGGACCACCTGGAGGGCCAGGACGTTTTGCCGCATCCCCCCGTAGCGCACCGTGGTGGTGCCGCTGGCATTGGTGGCCGCCATGCCCCCCAAGGAGGCGTCCGCCCCCGGGTCCACGGGGAAGAAGAGGCCCGTGCCCTTAAGGGCCTCGTTCAGGGCCTTGCGGGTGAGGCCGGGCTCCACCACGCAGAGGAAGTCCTCCGCCCTCACCTCCAGGAGGCGGTTCATCCGGCTCAGGTCCAGGCTGATGGCCTCCCGAGTGGGGTAGAGGTGGCCCTCGAGGCTCGTGCCCGCCCCGAAGGGGATCACCGCCACCCCCCACTCCCGGGCCCAATGGAGGGCCTTCTGCACGTCCTCCACGCTCTCCGGGTGGACCACGGCCAAGACCGGCCTCGCCAGGGGGTAGCCCTCGTCCTTTCCGTGGCGCAGGCGCTCGCTTTCCGAGAGGTCCACCTTTCCCGGAAAGAGGCGCTTCAGGGCTTCCAGCTTTTCCATGCCCCTGAGTTTACGCCGCCCTCCGCCGCCCCGAAAGGGCCGCGAAGCCTAAGGAGTAGCCCCCCCGCCAGGAGTAGGTGAAGTCCCGCCCCAGCCAGTAACCCCACCGCTACCCGGCCCCGGGGCTTCGGGGGGGAACCTACGGGGGTTCACCTACTTCTCTCCGGCGCCACCATCCGCAGGGCCTCCAGGAGGGTGAAGAGGAAGTTTGGTGTCATGCTTCACTCCACCTTCTGCCTCAAGGCTTCCAGCCGCTTAGGGTGGAGGGGTCCGAGGGTGAAAGGGAGAAGCACCAGGAATCCCGAGGCCCCCAGGAGGAGGGGCAGGGATGGATCCCCCTGGCCCAGGACCCCTGCTCCCAGGCCCCCCAGGGCCCCGGCCCCGTAGAGGAGGGCCCGGATGGCGGCGAGACTTGGGGCCAGGCCCACCTCGGGCAGGAGCCAACCCCGCACCGCCCGCAGGTGGGTGCTGAGGAGGGCCACGGCCAGGCCCAAGAGGGGTGGGGCGGCGAGGAGAAGGGGAAAGGGCAGGAGAAAGCCCATCCCCCCGAGGGCCGCCCCTAATGGGCCCAGCCTAAAGGCCAAGGCCAGTGGGACCCGGCCGGCAAAGTAGCTCCCCAGGGCGTAGCCCAGGCTCTGCAGGGCGAAGACCAAGCCGAAAAAGGCTTCCGGAGTGCCCGCTCGGAGGACTAAAAGGCCCAGCAGAGCGGTGGTGAGGGCGTGGGCCAGGGTGAAGAAGAGCGAGATGAGGAGGTAGGGTCTGAGGGGCGTGCAGGCCAGGAGGCGGCGAAGAGCCCGGCCCAAGCCCTCGGGCTTCGCTTCCCCTTCTTTTCTCTCTTCCTCCCCCAGGAGGTCGGAGCCTTCCTCCCCCAGGAGGTCGGAGCGGAGGAGGGTCCAGGCCAGGAGGAGGATACCGGTGGAAAGCAGGTAAGGCAAGGCAGGATGGAGGATGAAGAGGATAGGGCCGAGGGCCGTCCCCGCCAGACCTCCTACCTCCCAGGCGGCGTAGAGCTTGCCGCTCCTCTCCGCCAGCCTGCCCCGGTCCCGCCTCACCAGGAGACCCTCCCAGGCCACGACGGCGAGGTCGGTGAGGACCATGAGGGGATAGCTGTAGAGGACCAGGAGGGCAGCCTCCCGCGGCAGGAAAAGAAGGGGAAGGAATAGAAGGCCCCGGGCCAGGCGCAACTTTAGGAGGGCCCGGGCTAGGCCCTGCCGCTCCACCCAAGGGCTGAGGAAGAGAAGGGGTCCCAGGGTGAGGTAGCCCAAGGCGGCAAAGAAGCCCACCCAGAAAGCTTCCCCCGTGCGGGCTACTTCCAGGGCGAGGGCGCTAAAGCCTAGGGAGGCCCCGAGGTTGCTCAGGGCCTCGGCCAAGACAGACGCGCTATGCCTCATGTGGAGAGAACCTCCTCATATCACCCAGACCACCCCGCCGGAGGCCGGAAATAGAGCAAGCGAACATTTTTTGCGCCATTTGGTGGACCCGCCTCCGGCCGCCGACCCTGACCTCCTGCACCGCCTTGGGCATCTCCTTCACCCCCTTCCAGGTTAGCCAGTCCGCTTTAGGGAATCGGGATCTACCTTGGCCCGTCCACCCCCTTCCCGCTCAGGGACCGAGGAAGAGGAGAAGGGGAAGACTCACGGGGACCTCCCCTCCCTCAAGGCGAGGAGCCGCCCGCAGCCCAGAGGCCCCAAGGCCAAGGGCAGGAGGAGAAGGAGGCCCAGGAGGGCGGTGAGGAGGGGGGCGCGAGGGTTAAGCCCCCCCAAGCCTCCAGCAAGGAGGATGCCGAGGAGGCTTCCTGAGGAGAGGAGGGCCACCGACCCCGCCTGTACCCGGCCCAGGAGGGGCTCCGGGGCGAGGCGTTGCCGGTAAGCCCGGAGGTGGACCCCGTCCAAGGCACCGCCCACCCCCGCGAGGAAGGTTCCCAGGGGCCCGAAGGGAAAGGGCAGGAGGAGGAGGGCAAGCCCCAGGATCCTCAACCCGTGCCCGCCCCAAACCCCGAGGCAGGGCCCGATCCTTCCCGCCAGGAGGCTTCCCAGGAAGCCCCCTATGGAGAGGCCCCAGGGGTAGAGGCCGTAGAGGGCGGGGGGCGCCCCCTGGGCCAGGGCCACGAGGGGCAGGAGGGCCAGGGCCAGCCCGGAGATGAAGCTTATGGCCAGGGCGTAGAGGGTGAGGGGAAGGAGCCTCCCGTCTCCGAGGAGGAAGGCGAGCCCCGCGAAGAGGGCCCCTAAGGTGAAGCCCTCCCCCTTCGCCGCCCGCGGGGGTGGGTAGGCGGGGAGGTCCCGGAGGAGCAAGCCCCCTCCCGCGAGGAGAAGCCCTCCCAAGGCGAAGGGCAGGGGCTTGGCGAGGAGCAGGAGGGGGGCGGCCAGGAGGTCCCCCAGGCTGTCCCCGAGGAGCTGGGCCGCCTGCAGCCTTCCCCCCTCTCGCTCCAGCCGGTCTCGGGCCAGGCGGACCAGGAGGGCGTGCCAGGCCGGGAGGTCCAGGGCCAGGACAGCCTGGAAGAGGAAAGCCAGGGGCAGGAGGAAGAGGGGCTCCTTGGGGAGAAAGGCGAGGAGGCCGAGGATCCCGGCCCTAAGCCAGACGCCTACGAGGAGGAGAGTTCTGCGGTCCAGCCGGTCCAGGAGGAGGCCGGCGAGGAGGTCCAGGGGCAGGGTGAGGTAAGGAAGGGCTGCCAGGAGGGCCAGGGCCCAGGGGGTCTCCTCGAGACCCAGGAGGAGCCTGAGGACCGTGAAGGCCAGGCTCCCCCCGAAGACACCTAGGGACTCGGCGAAAAGATGCTTTGTCTGCAAAGCAGGCTTATCCAGAGAACCCCTCTACTTGCCAAATTGCCCCACTCTGCGGTGAGCAGACGAACATTTTTTCGCCATCAGGGGAGAAGCGTACGCATGAGGCCATGGCGTGCTGGAGGGCCCCTGGAGCCCCCAGGCGAAGGGCTTGGCCTCCTCCATGTCCCCACCCTTGGTGACGTCCTTCACCTTGCCCGTGGTGCGCTCCACCACCAGGAGCCTTCCATCCGGGACCCACTCCATGTGGGAGGACGCGTGCAGGTTCCAGGCGAAGGGCCTCACGTAAACCCGCCGCGTCCGGCCGCCGACCTTGACCTCCTGCATCTCCTTCACCCCCTTACGGGTTGGCCCCAGGGTAGCAAGGGGAAGGTAACGCCCACGTAACTCAGGAAGCTCTCATAAAGGCTCCTTGGCGTCGTGAGGAAGTTGATCCCGAAGAACATGAGCTGGAGGCCGAGGAGGGGAGGCCTTTCCAGGATGAAGCGGAACCCGAAGAGGGCTTCCCCTATCCAGGAGGTCTTCTCCCGGGCCTCGAGCCTCGGGTTGGGGATGGGTACCAGGAGAAGGCTGAGGACCGCGGCGCTTGCCCCCAGAAGGTCCAGGGCGAAGATCCCCCCGAGGCCCAGGGGCTTCAAGAGGGCCGCGGCCAGGATGGAGGCCCCCACCCTAGCCAGGGACTCCGCCAGGCTCATCATGCCGCTCGCCCGGGCGTAGTCCCGCTTCTCCAGCATGGCGGACAAGGCGGCGGAGAGGGCGAGCCAGTGGAGGCTGGAGAGGGCCCCCGTGAGGGCGGAGACCAGGTAGAGGGGCCAGACCTCGAGGCGGCCCAGGAGATAGAGCAAAAGGAGGAAGCCGGTGGCCAGCCCCCCGCCGAGGTTCGCGGCCAGCATGGCCCACTTCCTGGGGTAGCGGTCCACCAAAGCCCCGGCCAGGGGGGAGAGGAGGATCAGGGGGAGGAAGTGGAAGAAGCCCAGGAGGGAGAGGGTGGTGGCCTGGCCCGTCTTCTGGTAGGCGTAGAGGGTGAGGGCGAACCAGGTCATCTCCCGGCCTAGAAGGGCCAGGGCCTGGCCCAGCCAGAGGACGCGAAAGGCGGCAAAACCCCGCACCCTCCCACTCTTGCCCCTCCTTTACTCCAGGAGCAAGCGGGGATTTGGAGCAGAGCCATGGCCTACCTAGTGGAGCACCCCTTGGCGGCCCGTCTGCTCGCCGATCCGGACCTTGCGGTCTGCCTGAAGCCCTTCATGAAGGGCCCGGCCACGGTGAAGGACCTGGCCCAGGCCCGGGGCATCAGCCTGCAAAGGGCCCACTATCTGGTGGGGCTTTTCCTAAAGTCGGGTCTCCTGGAGCCCGTGGGGGTCAGGAGGCGCCGGGGCAGGCCCATCCGGCTTTACCGGGCGGTGGACACCGACTTCCGCATCCTCCGGAAACTGGTGCCGGAGAGGGTACTGCGGGCCCTGGAGGCCGCCCAAAGCTGGCAAGAGGAGTGGCAAAAGGCCCTGGAAGCCCACGATCCCGGCTACGGGGCGATCTTACGGGTCTTCCTCAACCCGGAGGGGCTTTTGGAGTTCGGCTCTGAGGAAGAGCCCGATATCCTGGCCGAGGACTTCCCGCCCCTTTTGAACCTTTGGAGCGCCGGGCTCTACCTTCGCCGGGAGGAGGCCAAGGCCTTACAGCGGGAGCTTCTTGGGCTCTACCACCGCTACGCCGCCCTCTCCCCGGTTCGCCAGGAAGAGGGCGAGGCCCGCTACCTGGTCCACCTGGGCCTGGCCCCGGCTCCTTAGGCCTCACCCCGGAGGATGGCCTCAATCTTCTCCAGGGCCTCCTTCGGCAGGTCTACCCCCGCCGCTCCCAGGCTCTCCCGGATCTGCTCGGGACGGGTGGCCCCGGTGATGGCGCTAGAGATCCCGGGAAGCCTTAAGACCCAGGCCAGGGCCAGTTGGGCCCGGGTGAGGCCCAGCTCCTCGGCCACGGCCTTAAGCTTCAGGGCCTTCTGGCGGTTTTCCTCGGTCAGGAGGCGCTCCATGAACTGGGGGTATCGGGCGAAGCGACTGTCTTGGGGGATGCCCTCGTCGTACCGGCCCGCCAGAACCCCCATGGCCAGGGGGCTCCAGACCACCAGGCCCATGCCAAAGCGCTCGGCCTCGGGAAGGATTTCCCCTTCCACCCGCTCCCGGTAGAGCATGGAGTACTGGGGCTGCTCCACCACGGGCGGGTGGAGGCCGTTCGCCTTGGCGAAGGTCACGGCCTCGGCGATTCTTGCCGCGGGCCACTCCGAGGTGCCCCAGTAGAGGGCGTAGCCCTTTTCCACGATGGTGTGCATGGCGTAGACGATCTCCTCCATGGGCACCTCGGGGTCGTAGCGGTGGGCGAAGAAGAGGTCCACGTAGTCGGTCTTGAGGCGCTTCAGGCTTTTGGTGATGCTCTCCAGGAGGTGCTTGCGGCTCAGGCCCCGGTCGTTCACGTCCTCGGACATGGGCCAGTAGGCCTTGGTGGAAAGGACCAGGGTGTGGCGGGGGTAGTCCTTCAGGACCTCGCCCATGACCTCCTCCGCCAGGCCCCGGGCGTAGACGTCGGCGTTGTCAAAGAAGTTCACCCCGCCCTCGTAGGCGATCCGGACGATCTCCCGCACCGTCTCCTTGTCCTTGACTGCGTCGCCGAAGGTGACCCAGGCGCCCAGGGAGATCTCGGAAACCTTCAGGCCCCACTTGCCGAGCTTCCGGTAGCGCATCGCGCCCATAGCCCCCGGAGTTTACCCCCTCCGGCCGGGATTGACCAGCGGGTCAGTCGCCTTCCACCTCCAAGGTCCCGCCCGAGGCCTGGAAGCCGATCCGCTTGTGGGTGCCGTCGCAGAAGGGCTTGTTGGCCGAACCCCCGCAGCGGCAGAGGAAGACCCGTGGGCGCTCCAAGACCTCCTCCTTCTCCCCCACGCGCACCACGAAGCGCCTACCCTCTACCCGGATGGGGCCGTTTTCCAGAAACTCCAGCCGCATGCCTTTACTCTACCTAAGAAGCCGGGCGAGGAAGGGGACGAGGAGGAAGAGGGCGAGGACGCGCACCGTGTGGAAGACCCCCACCAGGGCGGGGCTTCCCCCCTCGGCCTGGCTCAAGGGCCCCATGCCCGTGATCCCCCCGGGGGCCAGGGCGAAGAGGAGGGCCTGGGGGGGCCGGCCCAGGGGCTTGGCCAGGAGGAAGGCGAGGAGGAGGGCGAGGGCGAGGAAGGCGAGGGCGCTGAGGAGGGCATAGGGGAGGAGCTTGGGGGAGAGGAGCTCCTTCCGGAAGGAAAGCCCCACCAAGACCCCGGCGGCGAGCTGTACGGTGAGGTCCAGGCCCTTGGGGATGGGGGCGGGGGAGGCGAGGAGCTGGTGGAGGCCCGTGCCCAGCATGGCCCCCACCACGGCCCCGCCCGGAAGGCCCAGGCGGTAAAAGAGAAGCCCAAGGAAAACCCCGCTCAAGGAGGCGCGCAGGAGGTCCATGGGGTTATGGTATGCTTCCTGCCAACCATGAAGCGCTTCTTGCGGGCGATGGCTTGGCTTTTGGCCTTAGGGCTTCTCCTGGTCCTTCTCCTGGCCCTTTCGGGGTACCTCTACCTGAGGTCCTCCCTGCCCCAAGAGGAGGGCCGCATTGCCCTGAAGGGGCTTTCCGCTCCGGTGGAGGTGGTGCGGGACGGAAAGGGGGTGGTGCGGATCCGGGCGGCGACGCTTAGGGACCTCTTCTTCGCCCAGGGCTTCGCTCACGCCCAGGAGCGGCTCTGGCAGATGGAGTTCCAGCGCCGGGTGGGCCAGGGGCGCCTCTCCGAGGTCCTGGGGGAGGCCACGCTTCCCCAAGACCGGTTTCTCCGCACCTGGGGCTTCTACCGCGCGGCCGAGGCGGCTTACGAAAGGCTCTACCCCGAGGAGAAGGAGGCGGTGGACGCCTACGCCGCCGGGGTGAACGCCTTCTTGGCCTCTGGGGCCCCCTTGCCGCCGGAGTTCACCCTCCTCGGCTTCCGTCCCGAGCCCTGGACGGGCCCCGACGTCTTGGTCTGGGCCAAGATGATGAGCTTTGACCTCTCCGGCAACTGGGAGGAGGAGCTTTTGCGCCACCGCCTCCTGGCCCGGGGTGTCTCCCCAGAGCGGCTTCTGGAGCTCTTGCCCCCCTACCCCGAGGACGCCCCCACCATCCTCAGGGCCGAGGACCTCCGCCTGCCCATCAAGCGGGAGGAGGCGCCCTCGGTCCTTCTCCAGATGGCCCCGCCCCGCTTCCTCGAGGCCAGCAACAACTGGGTGGTGGCGGGAAGCCGCACCACCACCGGCAAGCCCTTTCTGGCCGACGACCCCCACCTCCGCTTCCAGGCCCCAAGCCTCTGGTTCCTCATGGCCCTCGAGGCCCCCGGCTACCGGGCCATCGGGGCCAGCCTCCCCGGGGTGCCCGGCATCGTCATCGGCCGCAACGACCGCATCGCCTGGGGGGTCACCAACGTGGGGGCCGACGTGCAGGACCTCTACCTCCTGGAGGAGGCGGGCGGGGGGTACCGCTACAAGGGCCAGGTGCGCCCCTACCGGGTGCGGGAGGAAAGGATCCGGGTCAAGGGAGGCAGGGAAGAGGTCTTCAAGGTGCGGGAGACGGTCTACGGCCCCGTCATCACCGACGCCCTTCAGGACCCCCCCAAGACCCCCATGGCCCTTCGCTGGGTGAGCCTGGACCCAGAGGACCACATCCTCATGGCCTTCCTGGGAGTGAACCGGGCCCGGGACTGGGCCTCCTTCGTGGCCGCCTTAAGGGACTACTCCGCCCCCAGCCAGAACTTCGTCTACGCCGATGTGGAAGGCCATATCGGCTACATCGCCCCCGGGAAGTTCCCCATCCGCAAGGCGGGGCACACGGGCATGGTGCCGGTGCCCGGCAATGGGGACTGGGACTGGCTGGGCTACCGCAGGCCCGAGGAGTGGCCCCAGGTCCTGGACCCGCCCAGGGGCTACATCGTCACCGCCAACCACAAGGTGACCCCCGAGGGCTTCCCCTACGCCCTCACCTACGACTGGGCCGAGCCCTACCGGGCCAGGCGCATAGAGGAACTGATCCTGGGCAAGGAAAAGCTCTCCCTCGAGGACATGAAGGCCATCCAGCAGGACCAAAAGAGCCTCCTCTACCGGGACTTCCGCCCCGTTTTGGAGCTTCTTTCCCCCCTTTCCGAGAGGGCCCGGGTCTGGCGGGAGAGGCTTCTCGCCTGGGACGGCACCATGGCGGCCTCCTCCGAGGAGGCCCTGGTCTTCGCCCTCTGGTACACCGAGCTCACCCGGCTTCCCGAGAGGGAAGTGGGGGAGGCCTACTGGGACGAGCCCCGCTACCTCCTTCGGGCCATGCGGGAGGGGGATAAGAACTGCGACCAGCCCGAGACCGAGTACAAGGAGACCTGCCTGGACTACGCCGCTTTGGCCCTGGAGCGGGCCCTGGAGCGCAAAGAGGCCCTGAAGGCCAGGGCCTGGGGGGAGGTCCACCGGGCGGGCTTCGCCCACGCCGTCCTCAGCCACACCCCCCTAAAGCGCCTCAGCGACCGCGCCTTGCCCTTCGGCGGGGACCGCTACACGGTCAACGTGGGGCCCTTTGACCCTAGGACGCTCCGCATGGACCACGGCCCCAGCTACCGCCAGATCGTGGACCTGGCCGATATGGAGGCCTCCCTCTTCGTCCACCCCATGGGCCAAGCGGGCCACCTCCTCTCCCCCCACTACGCCGACCTCCTCCCCCTGTGGGCTCGGGGGGACTACCTCCCCATGGGCTTCGCCGGGGAGGGGAGGACCCTCCTTTTGGAGCCCGGCCGCTAAGCCTTTTCCTCCCCGTTTTCCAACTTCTGGAAGTGTTCCAGCACTTCCCGCACCCTCTCGTGGACCCAGTAGGCCTTGCGGCCGAAGAGGAGCTCCACCGCCTCGTCCACCTCCTCCACGGCGTAGAGGTGGAAGGCGCCCTCCTCCACCGCCCGCACCACCTCTTCCTTCAGGGTGAGGTGGGGGAGGTTGGCTTTGGGGAGTACCACGCCCTGGGTGCCGGTGAGGCCCAGGGTCCGGCACACCCGGTAAAACCCCTCCACCTTCTCCGCCACCCGGCCCACGGCCAGAACCCTTCCCGTCTGGTCCACGGCCCCGGTCACCGCCAGGTCCTGCCTCAGGGGGAGGCCCGCCAGGGCGGAAAGAACCGCCAGAAGCTCAGCGAGCCCCGCCGAGTCCCCTTCCAGGCCCCCGTAGCTCTGCTCAAAGACCAGGCTCACGGTGGCGGAGAGGGCCCCCACCTGGGCGTAGGTGCCCCGCAGGTACCCGGCCAGGGTGAGGACCGCCTTGTGGAAGACCTGCCCCCCCAGGCCCACCTCCCGGTCAATGGAGAGGATGCCCTCCCGCCCGGGCCCCGCCTGGGCGGTGATGCGCACCGGGCGGCCTGCGGGCAAGGGGCCCTCCACCACCACCAGGCCGTTGACCTCCCCCACCCGCTCCCCCCGGACCTCGAGGGCCACCACGCCCTCCTTGAGCTCCTCCAGGTAGAGCTCCTCCTCCAGGCCAAAGCGCTCCTCCCGGGCCAGGACCGCCCGCTCCACCGCCTTCCGGTCCAGGGGGCTTCCGTAGGCCACGGCCTCCTTGGCTAGGTCCAGGAGGCGGTAGAGCCTGGCGTCCAGCCGGTCCCGGTGCCCCGCCAGGCGGCGGGCCTCGTCGGCCAGGGCCGCCACGCCCTCCGGGGTGACGGCCACCCCCTCCGCCTCCAGAAAGCCCCCCAGGTAGGCCACGTTCTCCTCGGTGTAGGGGATCTCCGGGCTGAACTCCACCCGGAAGGGGAAAAGCTCCAAAAACTCCTCGTCTTCCTCCAGGAGGGCCAGGACCTCGGGCGGGCCCACCAGGAAGACCTGGGCCCTTAAGGGGGCGGGCTTGAGCCTCGGGCCCCGGACCTCGGGCCTGGGGGTGAGGGGCTCCACCTCCCCCGTGGCCAGGGCCCTTTTGAGGAGGGGGTAGCTCCCCAGCTCCAGGACCCGGTGGGCCTCGAGGACCAGCACCCCCCCCGTGGCCAGGACCAGGGCCCCGGGCCGGAGGAGGCCCAGGTGGGTGGAGAGGACCCCCTCCCTGGCCTCGTACTCCAGGTGGCCGAAAAGCCGTTCTGGGGTGGGGTTGGGCTCGTGGACCACCCGCGTTCCCCCCGCCACCAGGAGCTTGGGGAAGAGGGCCTCCAGGGCGGGCTCCTCCTCCAGGGCCGCCGCCCTGAGGAGGTTCTCCAGGAGGTAGTCCAGATAGGGCCCGGCCTCGGGGAACTGGGCCTTCAGGCCCTCCGCCTTGGGTAGAAGGAAGCGCTCGGCGAAGCCCCGCCTGAGGGCGGCCACCTCCGCCTGGGCCCGCTGGCGCAGGTCCAGGTAGGCCAGGATGGTCTCCTCCAGCCTGGCGGAAAGCTCCGGGGGCAGGGGGCCCTTCCCCGAGAGCCTGAGCTCGCCCTCCCCCTCGGCAAGGGTGAAGCCGTGCCCCTTGGCCTCCTCCGCCAGGGCCTCTAGAAGGGCTTCGGCCTCCTTCTCGTAGCGGGACTCCACCAGGCTTTTGGCGTAGAGGAAGCCCTTCTCCCGGAAGAGGGCTGGGGTGAACTCGGCCATGAGGGCCTCCACCCCCTCCACCAAAGCCCTGCCCTTCCCCTCGGGAAGGAGGAGGGGGAAGGCCTCCTCTCCCAGGGGGAGGTAGACTAGCTCCTCCTTGGGGAAGGCCCTGCCCTGGAGATAGGCCAGAAGCCGCTTGCGCTTGCCCAGGCCGCTAGGCCCCACCAGGTACCCGTGCCCGCCGTGGCGGAAGGCGGCCTCGAGGGCCTTTAGGGCCCGCTCCTGGCCGAAGAAGGCCGGGGCGGGTTTGGGAGCGGTGGGAGGGGTGAACCAGCGAAGGCGTTGGACCCGCATCGGGCCCACTATACCCGGACCTTTGCCCCGGCCGCCTTGGGGTAAACTGGCGGGCAAGGAGGGATTTTATGGTGAAGGTGGAGGTTCTGGGCATGATCCTGGCGGGAGGGCAGGGGAGCCGCCTCTACCCCCTCACCGCCAAGCGGGCCAAGCCCGCGGTGCCCTTCGGGGCCAAGTACCGCATCATTGACTTCGTCCTCAACAACTTCGTCAACTCCGGCATCTACGCCATCTACGTCCTCACCCAGTACAAGGCCCAGTCCCTCACGGAGCACATCCAGCGCTACTGGCGCTTCGGGGCCTTTTTGGAGGACCACTTCATCCTCCTGGTGCCCGCCCAGATGTACCGCTACGAGGAGCTGGGGCCCGTCTGGTACCGGGGCACGGCCGACGCCATCTACCAGAACCTCCACCTGGTGCAGAACCACGCCCCCAAGGCGGTGGCCGTCTTCGGCGGGGACCACATCTTCAAGATGAACGTCCGCCACATGGTGGAGTACCACTACGAGAAGCGGGCGGACATCACCATCGCCGCCTACCCCGTGCCGGTGGAGGAGGCGAGCCGCTTTGGGGTCCTGCAGGTGGACGAGGAGTGGCGCATCACCGAGTTCCAGGAAAAGCCCAAGGCCCCCAAGCCCCTCCCCAGCAGGCCCCACCTGGCCTTGGCCTCCATGGGCAACTACATCTTCCGCACCGAGGTCCTCTTTGAGCTCCTGGAGGCCGACGCCAGGGACGAAACCAGCAGCCACGACTTCGGCAAGGACGTGATCCCCAAGGCCCTCAAGGAGGGGTATAGGGTTTACGCCTATGACTTCCACCGCAACCCCATTCCGGGCCAGGAAGGGCCCAACCTCTACTGGCGGGACGTGGGCACCCTGGACGCCTATTACGAGGCCAGCATGGACCTGGTCAAGGTGATCCCCGAGTTTGACCTCTTCAACCCCGAGTGGCCCCTCCGCACCGCCAACCTCTTCAGCCCCCCGGCCAAGTTCGTCCACGAGACCGGGGACCGGGTGGGCCGGGCCCTGAATAGCCTCCTGGCGGGTGGGGTGATCGTGAGCGGGGGGACGGTGCGGGAGTCCGTCCTCTTCCGCCGGGTGCGGGTCAACTCCTACAGCCTGGTGGAGCGCTCCGTCCTCTTTGACGATGTGGAGGTGGGCCGCTACTGCCGCATAAGGAACGCCATCGTGGACAAGAACGTGAAGATCCCCCCCCACACCGAGATCGGCTACGACCTGGAGCTGGACCGGGCCCGGGGCTTCACCGTGACCCCCGAGGGCGTGGTGGTGGTGCCCAAAAGCTACCGCTTCTAGCCATGGAGAAGCACCCGGGAAAGCTTTTCTACCGCCTTTCCCGCCTGAGCCCGGAGGACGAGCTCCCCCTCAGGCGGAAGCCCAAGGCCAAGGTCTACGCCAACCCCCTGGAGACCCAGGCCCTTCCCCCCTTCCGCCAGGATGGGGGGCCTCCCCTTTTCCGGGCCCTGTCCCACCTCAAGCCCCTCCTCCCCCAGGTGGGTTCGGCGCTCTCCCTCAAGGACCTCTCCCAGATCCTCTACCCCTTGGCGGAGCGGGAGGGGGGGCGGGGCTTTCCCTCGGCGGGGGAGGCCTACCCCCTCGAGGCCTATCTGGTGACCTTCCGGGTGGAGGGGGTCTTCCCCGGAGTCTACCACTACTTCCCCAAGGAGCACCAGCTCTTCCAGCTCTCCGCCAGGGCCGAGGCCCTTGCCTGGTCCCAGGCCCTTTTGGACCTTCCCCTGGACAAGGCG
Organism: Thermus aquaticus; assembly: GCF_001280255.1. NCBI lineage: Bacteria > Thermotogati > Deinococcota > Deinococci > Thermales > Thermaceae > Thermus > Thermus aquaticus. Next base: position 783,683 of record NZ_LHCI01000106.1, read on the forward strand.
GCCGCCCTTCTCGTCTTCACCCTGGTCCCCGAGCGCAGCGAGGCCTTGTTTGGAATCAGGGGGTACCGGTATGCTCTTCTGGAGGTGGGCTACGCCACGGGGCTCGCTTTTCTGGCCGCGGTGGGCCAGGGTCTGGCTGCCTACCCAGCCGAGACCTTTTACGATGAGGCCGTGGCCCGGTTATTGGGCCTGCCCGAGGGGGAGTACCCCGGGGTGGTGCTGGTTCTGGGAAGGTAGGGATTCGGGTAAGGATTATGGCGCGCATTCTATTGGTGGAGGACGACCCGCAGGTGGGGGAGCTGGTCCGGCGTTATCTGGAGAAGGAGGGGATGGAGGTCTTCTGGGCCCGCTCCGGGGGGGAGGCCCTGGGGCGGGTCTTTGAGGGGGAGCGCCCGGACCTGGTGGTCCTGGACCGGGGCCTTCCCGACATGGAGGGCCTCGAGGTCCTCAAGGAGCTCCGGGAGCTTGACCCCCTCCTGCCCGTCCTCCTCCTCACGGGCCGGGCCGACGAGGATAGCCGGGTGGAGGGGCTTCTGGAGGGGGCCGACGACTATCTGGGCAAGCCCTTTTCCCTCAAGGAGCTCCTCGCCCGCATCAAGGCCCTCCTGCGCCGGGCGGGCAAGGAGGGGAGGCGGCGCTTTGGCCCTTTGGAGCTGGACCTGGAGGCCCGGCAGGCCTTTTTGGAGGGGGAGCCCCTAAAGCTTTCCCCCACGGAGATGAACCTCCTCCTGACCCTGGTCCAGGCCCCGGGCCGGGTCTACACCCGGGAGGAGCTTCTGGAGAGGGTCTGGGGGCCGGACTTTCCCGGCTCGGAGCGGGTGGTGGACGCCTACATCCGCCTCCTGCGCAAGAAGCTCAAGGACGACGCCCAGGCCCCCCGGTTCATTGAGACCGTGGTGGGGATGGGCTACCGCTTTTTGGGGGAGTAGTGGAGCGGGTCTTCGTCTACGGCACCCTCAAGCGGGGGGAGCGCAACCACGCCCTGGTGGCCCCCTACCTCCACCGGGTCCTTCCCGGGAGGGTCTTGGGCTTCCGCCTCTTCCACCTGGAAGGGGGAGGCCGCCCCTACCCCTACCCGGCCATGGTGCCGGGGGAGGGCTGGGTGGAGGGGGAGGTGCTCTTCCTGGACCCTGAGGCTCTACCCCTTCTGGACGAGCTGGAGGAGGAGGGGGTGGAGTATAGGCGGGTGAGGGGGCGGGCGGAGACCCCCGAGGGCCCCTTGGAGGCCTGGGCCTACCTCTACCTGGGGGACCTGGAGGGGGCGAGGCCCCTTCCTTCCGGGTCCTGGGGGGGCTATCCTTAGCCCATGCGGGTGCTTCACGTGGCCCCGGAGGCCTACCCCCTGATCAAGGTAGGGGGGCTCGCCGACGTGGTGGGGGCCTTGCCCAAGGCCCTGAGGCCCTTAGGGGTGGAGGCCGAGGTCCTCCTCCCCTGGCACGGGGGCCTCGAGGCCAGGCGGGTGGGCGAGGTCCTTTTCACCTTCGCCGGGCGGGAGGAGGTGGCCCCCCTGGGGGAGCGGGTGGAAGGGGGGGTGCGCTTCCTCCTCCTCGGGGTGGAGGGCTTTGGCCGGGAGCGGGTCTACGGCTACCCCGACGACCAGGAGCGCTACCTGCGCTTCGCCCTGGCGGCGGGGAGGCTGGCCCAAGGCTACGACCTGGTCCACGCCCACGACTGGACGGCGGCCCTTCTCGCCCTCCTCGCCCCCACGGTCTACACCATCCACAACCTGGCCCACCAGGGGCTTGTGGACCCCGGCCCCTTTTTCCACTGGACGGGGCTTCCCTGGAACCTCTTTCACATAGAGGCTTTGGAGTACTACGGCCAGGTCAACCTGATGAAGGGGGGGATCGTCTTCGCCCGGCGGGTGACCACGGTGAGCCCCAGCTACGCCGAGGAGATCAAGACCCCGGAGTTGGGCATGGGCCTGGACGGGGTCCTCCGCCGCCACGCCGGCAAGCTTAAGGGGATCCTGAACGGCCTGGACCTCGAGGTCTACGACCCGGCCCAAGACCCCCACCTCCCCGCCCCCTACACCCGGGAGGACCCCTCGGGGAAGGCCCTGGCCAAGGCGGCCTTCCGGGAAAAGACGGGCCTGAAGCCCCCCATCCTGGCCTACGTGGGGCGGCTGGACTTCCAGAAGGGCCTGGACCTCCTCCAGGCCGCCCTTCCCCGCCTCACGGAGCTGGGCTTCAGCCTCTACGTCCAGGGGGTGGGGGAGGAGGGGCTGGCCCAGGCCTTCCGGGAAGCGGCGGAGGCCCACCCGGGCCGGGTGGCCTTCCTGGAGGCCTACCACGAGCCCATGGCCCGCCTGGCCTACGCCGGGGCCGAGGCCCTTTTGGTGCCCAGCCGCTTTGAGCCCTGCGGCCTGGTGCAGATGATCGCCCAGCGCTACGGCACGCCCCCCGTGGCCCGGGCGGTGGGGGGCCTCAAGGACACCGTGGAGGACGGCCGGACCGGGGTCCTCTTCCAAAGCTACCACCCGGAGGGCCTCCTCTACGGGGTCCTGCGCCTTTTCCACCTGGGGGCCGAGGCCCTGGGCCTCAGGGGCATGGAGAAGGACTTCTCCTGGCGGGGGCCGGCTTTGGCCTACCACGGGGTCTACCGGGAGGCCCTAAACTGGAGGGGATGAAGGAGGCCCTGGACCGCTTCCTGGCCTTCCTCCGCCGCAAGGACTACGGGGGGGCCAGGGCCTACGCCGAGGGGTTCCCCGAGGGGGAGAGGGAGCGGCTCCTTGGGGGCCTGGACCTTTTGGAGAGGGACCCGGAGGCCCTAGAAGACCCCCTCTTCGCCGCCGAGCGGGAGGTGGTCCTGGGGGTGAAGGCGGTGCGGGAGGGCAGGCGGGAGGAGGCGGAGGCCCGCTTCCACAAGGCCCTACAGTTAGACCCCTTTCACCACCGGGCCCTCACCAACTTGGGGACTTTGTACCTGGAAAGGGGAGAGCTGGAAGCCGCTTTGGACCTTTACCAAAGGGCCCTGAAGCTCTGCCCCGACGACCCCCTCCTCCACGAGAACCTGGCCGCCCTTTACAAGAAGAAAGGGGACCTGGACAAGATGGTGGCCCACATGAAGCGGGCGACCCGCTTGAAGATGGCCCCGCCCGCCCTAGACCCCCTCACGGGGGAGCGCAAGCGCCCTTTCCGCTTTCCCCTCTGGGCCCTTTTCCTCCTCCTGGCCCTTCTCGCCTACCTCTTCCTCCACAAGCCTTAGGGCCTCGTCCAGGGCCTTCAGGCTTCTTCCTTCGCTCAAAAGCCTCCGCCAGAGCCTCCCTTTGGGCCTACCCCGGAAGAGGCTGAGCATGTGCCGGAGAACGGCCCAGGGCGGGGTGCCCAGGGCCACCTCCTCCTCCAGGTAGGCCCGCATGGCCCGGGCCACCTGGAGGCGGCTTGGCCGGTGGGGGAGGCCGAAGACCTTTTGGTCGGCCTCCTCGAGGACGAAGGGGTCCTCGTAGACGGCCCGGCCCAGCATGGCTCCGTCCACCCGCTTGAGGTGGGCCAAGGCCTCCTCCAGGCTCCGGATGCCGCCGTTGGTGACGAAGGTGAGGTGGGGGAAGTCCTCTTTTAGGCGGTAGACCCACTCGTGCCTCAGGGGAGGGATTTCCCGGTTGGCCCGGGTGGAGAGGGCGAGGAGGGCGCTTCTGGCGTGGACGATAAAGACCTCCACCCCGCTTTGGGCGAAGCGCTCCACCAGCCGGGCCAGGGCGGGGTAGGACTCCCCTCCGTCCAGGCCCAGGCGCATTTTCACGCTGACCGGCACCCGCACCGCCTGGACCATGGCCCTGAGGATCTCGGCCACCCGCCCGGGGTCCCTTAGGAGACAGGCCCCATAGCCTCCCTCCTGGGCCCTTTCCGAGGGGCAGCCCAGGTTGAGGTTGACCTCGTCGTACCCGAAGGCCTCGCCGATTCTCGCGGCCTCGGCCAGGCTTTCGGGGTCGTGGCCCGCAAGCTGCAGGGCCAGGGGGCGCTCCTCGGGGCGGAAGCCCAAAAGGCGCTCCCGGTTTCCCTTGAGGACCGCCTGGTCCACGGTCATCTCCGTGTAAAGGCGCACTCCCCGGCTCACCTGGCGGACCAGGTAGCGGAAGTGCCGGTCGGTGCGGTCCACCATGGGGGCCACGGCCAGGCGGAGGTCAGGCATCCTTCAAGGCCTCCTCAGGGGGAAGGGGCTTGGGCTCCCGGAAGGCGATTTCCTCCCACTCCCCCTCCTCTATGACCTCTAGGCCTGGGCTCAGGGCCTTAAGCCTTTGCAGGAGGCCCTGGACCAGGTCCTCGGGCGTGCTGGCGGCGGAGGTGATGCCCACGCTCTCCACGCCCTGGAGCCACTCGGGGCGCAGGTCCTCGGGGCCCTCGAGGCGGTAGGCCCGCCCGGTAAGGCTTTGGGCGAGCTCCAGTAGGCGCATCCCGTTGGAGGAGTGGGGGCTGGTGAGCACCAGAAAGGCCTCCACCTTGGGGGCCAGGCGCTTCACCGCTTCCTGGCGGTTCTGGGTGGCGTAGCAGAGGTCCTTCCTAGGGGGCACCACCAGCTTGGGGAAGCGCTTTTTGAGGATGTCTATGGTGGCCAGGGTGTCGTCCACGCTGAGGGTGGTCTGGGTCAGGACCACCACCCGCTCGGGGTCGGGCACGGCCACGGTGTGGGGGTCGGCCAGGCGGGGGTCTTTGCCCACGTGGGTGTGGACGGCCACCAGGATGGTCCTCTCCGGGGCCTCCCCGTAGGTGCCCTTGATCTCCTGGTGGTCGGCGGAGTCTCCGATGAGGAGGATCCAGTACCCCTCCCTGGCGTAGCGCCTGGCCTCGGTGTGGACCTTGGTGACCAGGGGACAGGTGGCGTCCAGGATGGTGAGGCCCATCCGGGCCGCCTCCTTCCGCACCTGGGGCGGGTGGCCGTGGGCGGAGAAGACCAGGGTGCCGGCAAGCGGCCTCCTTTGGCGGAGCTCCTCTATCTCCTTCAGGTCCTCCACGAAGTGGACCCCTTTGCCCCGGAGGCGGTCCACCACGGTGCGGTTGTGGACGATCTCGTGGTAGACGACGAGCTCCCCCTGGTCCCTCAGGGCCTCGGCCCAGCGCTCCACGGCCTCAATGGCCATGACCACCCCGGCGCAGAAGCCTCGAGGCCGGGCCAGATAAACCCGCCTAAGCCCCAGCATGCCCTCCATTCTAGGGCTTCCTCGGCCCTTCCTCTGTGGTCTGGAGGACCCTGGCCGCAAGCTCCTTGGCGAAGGGGGTTTGAGCCCTCTCCAGGGCTTTCCTGGCCGTCTGCCTCCCCTTGCCCCCCGGGCGGAACCCCTCCTGGGCCAGGGCCAAAAGGCCCAGGGCGGTGGCGGGAAAGGGGAGGCCCGCCGCCTCCAAAAGGCCAAGCCCCTCGCCCAAGCGGTGGAGGGCCTCCCGGTAGCGCCCCTTCAGGAGGGCCTCGCTTCCCCTCTGGAAGGCCCGGGCCGCCGCCAGAAGGCCATCCCCCTCCACCCAGGGCTCACCGGCCTCGGCGGAGGCGTGGGCGGCCTCCACAAGCCTTTCCAGGGCGAGGAGGCGCTCTTCCTGGGAGAGGTGGGCAAGGTGGGCGGCCAGGAGGGGGGCGAACCAGGAAAGCCTCAGGGGGCGGGCGAGGCGGAAGGCCTCCCCCTGGGCCTCCACCTCTTCCCCCAGGGCCTTGAGGAGGGGCACCAGGCGGGGAAAACGGCTCCTGACCTCCTCCCGGAGGGCCTCCCCCTTGAGGGCCAGAAAAAGGCGAAAGGCCTCTACTCCTTCCACGCCTCCACTTCCTTGTAGTGCACCAAGGCGGCGAAGAGGGGAGAGGGGCCCTCGGCCACGGCGAACTTCACCTCCACCAGGACCACGTCCTCCGGCAGGCTCTCCACGAAGCGGTTAAGACGCTCTTGAAAAATGTCCGGGTCGTTCCCGGTGATGACCTTGAAGTGCACCCCCTGCATGGCCCCATTATGCCCTCCTTTCCACCAGGGCCTCGAGGAGGCCCACTAGAACCCGGGCCGCCTCCTGGTTGGGCAGGGCCTTCAGGAGGGGAAGAAGGGCCCCAAGCCCCTCCTCCTTGAGGCGTTGGGCCACGCCCTTGGCCCAGGCCAGGGCCTCGGAGGCAAGGAGCCTCTCCCAGAGCCAGCGTACCTCCTCTTCCGGCTTGGCCTCCCGGGGGAGGCGCAGAAGGGCCATGGCCCTCTGGCGCTCCTCGAGGGTGGCCTCCTCCAGGAAGCGGATCAGGATCAGGGTCCGTTTGCCCTCGTAGAGGTCTCCGGCCCGCTCCTTGCCGTAGGCCTCGTCCCCCTCCAGGTTCAGGACGTCGTCCACGATCTGGAAAGCCGTCCCCAGCTTGAGGCCCGCCTCCTCGTAGAGGGGATGGGGGGTGTTCCCCGCAAGAAGGGCTCCCAGGCGCAGGGGGGCCACGGCGGTGTAGTAGGCGGCCTTGTGGGCCACCATGCGCAGGTAGTCCTCCGGGGTCAGGTCCAGCCGTCCCGTGAGGGTCCAGAGGAGGTCCAGGTGCTGGCCGTAGGCGGTCCGCCGCACCACCTGGTGAAACTCCAGGAGGACCTCGGGGCTTAAGCTTCCCCGGGCCACCCCCTCGGCTAGGAGGCCCCACATCTCCCCGTGCAGGGCGTCCCCCGCGTTCAGGGCCAGGGGCATGGGGTGGAGGCGGTGGAGGGCGGGAAGCCCCCGGCGCTCCTCGGAGCCGTCCTCTATGTCGTCGTGGATGAGGACCCAGTTCTGGAAAAGCTCCAGGCCCTCCCCGGCCAGCAGGGCCGCCTCTTCTGGGGCCCCGTGGGCCAGGGCGCTGTAGTAGGTGAGGAGGCCCCGGAGCATCTTCCCCCCGCGGCGGGGGTAGTCCTGGAGGAGTTCCTGGTAAAGGGGGTCGGGGTGGAGGAGGCGCTTTAGGAGCCTTTCCAAAAGCGCCCGCCTCACTTCCTGGGGCTCGGGCACCATGCTATACACTTTAGGCCATGCGCGCCTACGCCCTGGGCCTTCTCGCCCTCAACCTCCTCACCCTTATCTGGGGCACCACCTTCGTGGTGGTCAAGGGGGCGGTGGCGGAGATCTCTCCCAGCCTTTTGGTCCTCCTGCGCTTTTTGGTGGCGGGCCTCTTCTTCCTGCCCTTTCTCTTCCGCCTCCCTCCCGGGTCCTTGGGCCCCGGCCTGGAGCTGGCCTTCTGGCTCCTTTTAGGCTACGCCTCCCAGGCCATGGGCCTCGAGCACACCTCCGCCAGCCGGAGCGCCTTCATCACCGCCTTGAACGTAGTCCTGGTGCCCCTTTTCCTCTCCCTGGCGGGGAGGCGGGTGGAGGGGGTCTGGCTGGCGGCCTTTCTGGCCTTTCTGGGGGTGGGGCTTCTCTCCTACGACCCCAGGCAGCCCCCCCTGAACGTGGGGGACCTCTGGACCCTTCTCACCGCCCTCACCTACGCCATTTACATCGTCCGCCTCGAGGTCCACGCCAAGGCCGTACCCTCTTTGCCCCTCACCGCCGTCCAGGTCCTGGGCACAGGCCTCTTGGCCCTGCCCTGGGCTCTGGCGGAGGGCTTCCGCCTGGAGGGGGTGCCCTGGGGAGCGGTCCTCTATCTGGGCGTGGCGGCCACGGCCCTCACCACCTGGCTCCAGACCTGGGGGCAGAAGCACGTGCCCGCGCCCCAGGCGGCCATCCTCTACACCCTGGAGCCGGTCTGGGCCACCCTCTTCGCCTTCCTGGTCCTGGGGGAGAGGCTGGGGCCTTCAGGCCTCCTGGGGGCCCTTCTGGTCATACTGGCCACCTTCCAGGCTATCCGCCGATCCCCAGCATGACCCGCTTGCGCAGGGTGGGCAGGGTGTTGCCGAAGGCGGGCTTCCGCTTTGTGGCGATCAGGATGGCGTCCACCAGGGCTTCCACCGGCTCCTCGGCGGCGAAGGCCCAGGAGATGTCCATCTCTAGGTCGGTGAGGAGGCAGGGCCTGAGCTTCCGGTCCGAGGTGAGGCGGAGCCTGGAGCAGTTGGAGCAGAAGGGCTCGGTGACCGGGTTGATGAAGCCCACTGTTCCCTGGCTTCCGGGGATGCGAAAGACCCGGGCCGGGGAGGAGGGGTCGTGGGGAACGGGCTCCAGGGGTCCGTAGACCGCCTCAATGCGGGCCCGGGTTTCCTTGCCCGGAACGAAGCGGCGGCGGTACTCCTCGGGGTCGGAGTTGTCCAGGTGCATGTACTCAATGAAGCGCATGTGGAGGGGGCGCTCCAGGGAGAGCCCCGCCAGGGGGACCACCTCCTCCTCGTTCATCCCGCGGATGACCACGGCGTTCAGCTTCACCGGGTGGAGGCCCAGCTCCAAAGCGGTCTCCACGGCCTCCAAAACCCTTTCCACCCTGCCCCCCCGGGTGATGCGGGTGAAGACCTCGGGAGTGAGGGCGTCCAGGGAGATGTTGACCCGGTTGAGGCCCGCCTCCACCAGCTCCCTGGCCCGTTTGGCGAAGAGGAGGCCGTTGGTGGTGATGGCCACGTCCTCTATGCCCTCCTTCTCCCGGGCCTTGGCGATCATCTGGGGAAGCTCCTTGCGCACCAGGGGTTCGCCCCCCGTGAAGCGCACGGCGGAGAGGCCCAGGAGGGAGGCGGCCTCCAGAAAGTGGTCCACCTCCTCCACGGTGAGGGTACCCGGGGGCTCGGCCACCTCGAGGCCCAGGGGGTGGCAGTAGAGGCAGTGAAGGTTGCAACGGGGCGTCACCGAGATGCGAACGTCCTTGATGACCCTCCCGTAGGTGTCCAGTAGGCGCATGCTTCCCCCTTGCCCAACAGGATACACCCGACATTCCGCACCCCTCCCCCCATGCCTTAGGATTTTGGGATGGAAACCCCACCCAACCTACAGGTCTACGACCTGGGCCACCTGGGCCTGGTGGCTAGCGTGCTGGACAGAATCCGGCTGGTGGAGACCGTGGACCGCCTCGTGGGCCCTAGGCCCGGGGAAAAGGTCTCCACCGGGATGGCCCTCAAGGCCGCCCTCTTGAACGCCATGAACCTGGTCTGCGCCGACACCGGGGGGATTCCCCTGCTCTTCGCCCCCGGGGACGGAAACCAGTCGGACCGGGAGGCCCTGGTGCCTCTATTGGCCCGCTACCGCCAGGCCCTGGACCTGGGGGCGGTGGTGGTGCTGGACGGGGCGGGGTACAGCCGGGAGAACCTCCGGGCCCTGGAGGGGTTCTCTCGGATCCGGAAGAGGGCCTCCGGCGGCGGGTGGCGCGGGCGGAGGGGGAGGCTGAGAAGACCCTGGGAAAGCTCCTTTCCCGCAGGTTCGCCTGCGAGGCGGACGCCCGGCGGGCCCTGGCGGTAGATGAGGAGGCCAGTGGGAAGCTTTCCTACCACCGCCTGGTCTACCTGGGGGTACAGGAAGAGCGGCGCTGGGGGCGGGTGGGGCGTCCCTGGAAGGGGGAGGCGCCCCTCTCGGTGGGCTACCGCTTCCTGGCCCGCTTGGAGGTGGACGAGGGGAAGCTGGAGCGGGCGAGGCGGGGCCTACTGGGGGCACGGCGATATTATCTCCTGGAGTGAGGGGGGTGCGGAATGTGGGTACCAGATCGCCGACCTGCCTGCCGCCCAGGAGGTGGGGGGAGGGGAGCTCAGGCCCAGGGTGGCCGTCTACCGGATTCCCCTTACCTCGGATGGGGCCGTGCGGATTTCGGCGGTCTCCAGCCAGCTAGAGCTTTCCGCCCGGCTCCACCTGGTCCTGTTGGACGAGAAGGGCGTGGTGCAGGCCGTGAGCGTGGCCCGGAACTGGTTCGCAGCCCGCCAGGAGCTCACCCCCCTGGCCCTGAGGCCCCAGATCACCACCGACCCCGGCTTCCGCCTCAACTTCCGGGGCCAGGCGGGGCAGGTCTTCTACCTAAACGGTGGAAAACTACGCCTTGAGCGAGGACCGGGTCACCCTCTACGCCGATGCCTTCACCCCTAACTCCCAGGGCCAGGGAGAGGCCTTCTCTTCCAGCACCAAGCGAGGGGCCATAGAGTTTGTTGATGACTTTGACTGGTACAACGTGGCCTCTGCCACGGGCTACCTGCGCTTCACCTACAGCGGCCCTCTAGACCTGGTGGCCCTCCTCCTTTATAACAGGCTCAACGACGCCTATCCCCGCACGCTGGACCCGGTGGTGAACTGTGCCCCCATCGCCCCCGCCACCCTTCTGGTGGTGCGGGACCGGGGCCTAGCCCGGGCCGGTTTTGACGAGTCCTTAAGCGGCCGCTACACGCTGGAGATCTCCGACACCCCTTGCCCGTAGGCCTTCTTTGAGTTAGGTGAGACCAGGCTAAAGGCGCTTAAGACTTTTCTCATGCAAGCCCGCCTTAGGAGTCCCCTACTCGGCGGGGTTATTAAACCCATAAAGCGATTCCAAATAAACAGGGAGCTTCCGGATGAGGAGGAAGCCTCATCCTTCTCAGCTTCCTCCGGAAGGCCCCAGCATACTCATGGACGCTATGCGGGGTTCTCTCCTTTCGCTTTATCTGGTTCTCGCCATTGCGGGAGCCTTGGCCCAGACCGGGCCCAAGAAGGTCATGGTCCTTCAGGCCACGGCCTACACCTCCAGCGTCCGGGAGACCGACAGCACCCCCTTTGTCACCGCCACCGGCATGCGCACGCGGCTCGGGGTCCTGGCGGTGAGCCCGGACCTCCTCAGGGTCCTTCCCTACGGCACCAAGGTGCGCCTCAAGGACCTGGGCACAGTCCAGGGCCGGGGCCGGGGGCAGTTCAGCTACCTCTTTGAGGGGCGGGTCTTCGTGGTGGCCGACGTCATGAACCCCAGGATGCGGCAGAAGCTGGACGTCTGGCTTCCCGACCGGGCCACCGCCCTGCGCTTTGGCCGCCGCTTAGTCCAGCTGGAGGTGGTGGAGTACCCCAGGCGCTGAAGCCCTTATCCTGAGGGCGTGCGCTTCGCCCTTTTCCTGGCCCTGGCCCACCTGAAGCGGCGCCCCCTGCAGACGGGCCTGGCCCTTTTGGGCATTGGGGTTGGGGTGGCGGTGCTTTTGGCCGCCCTCTCCCTCACCAACGGCTTCACGGACGGCCTGGTGCGGGCCACCCTCAAGGCCTATCCCCATCTGGTTCTCTTCAGCTTCGGCGAGGAGCTTCCCCCTCTTCCCCCCCACCCCGAGGTGGAGCAAAGCGCCCCCTTCGCCGCCACCAAAGCCCTGTTGGTGCGCCCGGCGGAGGGCGGGCGGGGGGCGGGGGTGGACTTCGCCACCCTGGTGGGCCTGGGGGAGGGTGGAGAGGCCCTCTACCCCGAGCTCGGCCTCAAGCTGGAGCCTGGAGGCATCTACCTGGGCGCGGCGCTGGTCCAGACCCTGGGGGTCTACCCCGGGGACACCCTCTTGGCCATGTCCGCCACCCAGGAGAGGGTCAGGCTTAGGGTCCTGGGTTCCTTCCGCACGGGCAACTTCCTCCTGGACTCGGGCTACGCCTTCGTGGACCTGAAGACGGTGGAGGCCCTGGCCGGGCTTAAGGCCCAGGGGTACCAGGTGCGCCTCAAGGACCCCTGGCGGGCCAAAGAGGTGGGGGAGGCCCTGGCGGGAACGCGCTTTTTCCCCCAGGCCTGGCAGGACACCCAGCGGACGCTTTTGGAGCAGCTTTCCCTCCAGAAGCGGGTTCTGGGCATCCTGATCTTCCTGATCGTGGCCGTGGCTGCTTTGGGCGTGGCCAACCTCCTGGTGCTGAAGGTGGTGGAGAAGACGCCAGAGATCGCCCTCCTCCGGGCCATGGGGGCCTCGAGGTTCACCGTGGGCCTGGTCTTCGCCCTGGAAGGGGCGGTCCTGGGCCTTTTGGGGGTAGCCCTGGGCAACCTTATGGGCTACCTCCTCTGCCTTTACCTTTCCCTGCGGCCCGTGGGCCTTCCCGGGGAGCTCTACTTCCTCACCCACCTCCCCGTGGAGATGCGCCTTACGGACTTCCTGCAGGTGAGCGGGGCCAGCCTCCTCGCCACCTTCCTGGCCTCCCTCCTGCCCCTGGCCCGCGCCTTTAGGGTGCGTCCGGGGGTGGTCCTCAGGTAGTTGCGCCCCCGGGGTTTCTGCCCTAGACTCTTCTAGGGCGGGCCGGTGTAGCTCAGCGGTAGAGCAACCGCCTCGTAAGCGGTAGGCCGCCGGTTCAAATCCGGCCACCGGCTCCAATGGACCCCGCCCGGGGCCTTTCGCGGGCGGGGTTTGGCTTTTTCCCCCGTCTTGCCAAGAGGAGCAGGGTCCTGTACACTAGGCAAGTTGAGGGCCTTCAGGGCCAGCCCCTGGTCCTGAAGGCGGTGCCCTGTGCGGGCAAAATCGGGGAAGGCCTCCTTCCCCGGGCGGATCTTGAGAACACAGGGGCAAGTCCAAGAAGAAGGGAGTGGTGGCACTGCCGACGATCAACCAGCTGGTACGAAGGGGCCGCGAGAAGGTCCAGAAGAAGAGCAAGGTTCCGGCCTTGAAGGGCTCGCCCTTTCGCCGGGGGGTGTGCACCGTGGTCCGCACCGTGACCCCCAAGAAGCCCAACTCCGCTTTGCGGAAGGTGGCCAAGGTGCGCCTCACCTCCGGGTACGAGGTGACCGCCTACATCCCCGGCGAGGGGCACAACCTGCAGGAGCACTCCGTGGTCCTGGTCCGGGGCGGCCGTGTGAAGGACCTTCCGGGCGTGCGTTACCACATCGTCCGCGGCGTCTACGACGCCCAGGGCGTGAAGGACCGGAAGAAGAGCCGTTCCAAGTACGGCACCAAGAAGCCCAAGGAGACCAAGGGCGCGGCTCCTGCCAAGAAGAAGTAGGTGAGGTATGCGCAGAAGAAGAGCAGAAGTACGCCAGCTCCAGCCCGACCTGGTCTACGGGGATGTGGTGGTCTCGGCCTTCATCAACAAGATCATGCGGGACGGCAAGAAGAACCTGGCCGCCCGCATCTTCTACGAGGCCTGCCGCATCTTCCAGGAGAAGACCGGTCAGGAGCCCCTCAAGGTCTTCAAGCAGGCGGTGGAGAACGTGAAGCCTCGGATGGAGGTCCGCTCCCGCCGCGTGGGTGGGGCCAACTACCAGGTGCCCATAGAGGTCTCCCCCCGCAGGCAGCAGTCCCTGGCCCTCCGCTGGCTGGTCCAGGCGGCCAACGCCCGCTCCGAGCGCGGGGCGGCGGTGCGCATCGCCCACGAGCTCATGGACGCCGCCGAGGGCAAGGGCGGGGCGGTGAAGAAGAAGGAGGACGTGGAGCGCATGGCCGAGGCCAACCGCGCCTACGCCCACTACCGGTGGTAAACCATGGCGGTTAAGGTAGAGTACGACCTAAAGAGGCTTCGCAACATCGGCATCGCCGCGCACATTGACGCCGGTAAGACCACCACCACCGAGCGCATCCTCTACTACACCGGCAAGATCCACAAGATCGGCGAGGTGCACGAGGGCGCGGCCACCATGGACTTCATGGAGCAGGAGCGGGAGCGGGGCATCACCATCACCGCCGCCGTGACCACCTGCTTCTGGAGGGACCACCGCATTAACATCATCGACACCCCCGGCCACGTGGACTTCACCATTGAGGTGGAGCGCTCCATGCGGGTTCTGGACGGGGCCATCGTGGTCTTTGACTCCAGCCAGGGGGTGGAGCCCCAGTCCGAGACCGTCTGGCGCCAGGCGGAGAAGTACAAGGTGCCCCGGATCGCCTTCGCCAACAAGATGGACAAGACCGGGGCCGACCTTGGGCTCGTCATCCGCACCATGCAGGAGCGCCTGGGGGCGAGGCCCGTGGTCATGCAGCTCCCCATCGGCCGCGAGGACACCTTCTCGGGGATCATAGACGTCCTCAGGATGAAGGCCTACACCTACGGCAACGACCTGGGTACCGACATCCGCGAGATCCCCATCCCCGAGGAGTACCTAGAGCAGGCCCGGGAGTACCACGAGAAGCTCATTGAGGCCGCCGCCGACTTTGACGAGAACGTGATGCTCAAGTACCTGGAGGGGGAAGCCCCCACCGAGGAGGAGCTGGTGGCGGCCATCCGCAAGGGCACCATAGACATCAAGATCACCCCCGTGTTTTTGGGCTCCGCCCTGAAGAACAAGGTCGTCCAGCTCCTCCTGGACGCCGTGGTGGACTACCTGCCCTCCCCCCTGGACATTCCCCCCATCAAGGGCACCACCCCCGATGGGGAGGAGGTGGAGATCCACCCCGACCCCAACGGCCCCTTGGCGGCCCTGGCCTTCAAGATCATGGCCGACCCCTACGTGGGCCGCCTCACCTTCATCCGGGTCTACTCCGGCACCATCACCTCTGGCTCCTACGTCTACAACACCACCAAGGGTCGCAAGGAGCGGGTGGCCCGCCTCCTCCGCATGCACGCCAACCACCGCGAGGAGGTGGAGGAGCTGAAGGCGGGGGACCTGGGGGCCGTGGTGGGCCTCAAGGAGACCATCACCGGGGACACCCTGGTGGGCGAGGATGCGCCCCGGGTGATCCTCGAGTCCATTGAGATCCCCGAGCCCGTCATTGACGTGGCCATTGAGCCCAAGACCAAGGCGGACCAGGACAAGCTCTCCCAGGCCCTGGCCCGCCTGGCCGAGGAGGACCCCACCTTCCGCGTCTCCACCCACCCCGAGACCGGCCAGACCATCATCTCCGGGATGGGCGAGCTCCACCTGGAGATCATCGTGGACCGGCTCAGGCGGGAGTTCAAGGTGGACGCCAACGTGGGCAAGCCCCAGGTGGCCTACCGGGAGACCATCACCAAGCCCGTGGACGTGGAGGGCAAGTTCATCCGCCAGACCGGTGGCCGCGGCCAGTACGGCCACGTGAAGATCAAGGCCGAGCCTCTGCCCCGGGGCTCCGGCTTTGAGTTCGTCAACGCCATCGTGGGCGGGGTGATCCCCAAGGAGTACATCCCCGCGGTGCAGAAGGGGATTGAGGAGGCCATGCAGTCCGGCCCCCTGATCGGCTTCCCCGTGGTGGACGTGAAGGTCACCCTCTACGACGGGTCCTACCACGAGGTGGACTCCTCGGAGATGGCCTTCAAGATCGCCGGCTCCATGGCCATCAAGGAGGCGGTGCAGAAGGGGGACCCGGTGATCCTCGAGCCCATCATGCGGGTAGAGGTCACCACCCCCGAGGAGTACATGGGCGACGTCATCGGCGACCTGAACTCCCGCCGGGGCCAGATCCTGGGCATGGAGCCCAGGGGCAACGCCCAGGTGATCCGGGCCTACGTCCCCCTGGCGGAGATGTTCGGCTACGCCACCGACCTGCGCTCCAAGACCCAGGGCCGGGGCTCCTTCGTCATGTTCTTTGACCACTACCAGGAGGTCCCCAGGCAGATCCAGGAGAAGCTCATCAAGGGGCAGTAGGAAGGCTTTGGGGGTGGGTCTCCTGGGCCCACCCCACGCTTTGCGGAAAGGAGAGCGAAGATGGCGAAGGGCGAGTTTATCCGGACGAAGCCCCACGTGAACGTGGGGACGATTGGGCACGTGGACCACGGGAAGACGACGTTGACGGCGGCCTTGACCTATGTGGCGGCGGCGGAGAACCCGAATGTGGAGGTGAAGGACTACGGGGACATTGACAAGGCGCCGGAGGAGCGGGCGCGGGGGATCACGATTAACACGGCGCACGTGGAGTACGAGACGGCGAAGCGGCACTATTCCCACGTGGACTGCCCGGGGCACGCCGACTACATCAAGAACATGATCACCGGGGCGGCGCAGATGGACGG